>JBNJDC010000068.1:0-7086 GCA_051744565.1 bacterium | reverse complement strand
TGATTTTTTTACACCTGTTCGTAACTGCGCACACTCGCCTCTTCGTTGGATTAAGTACATTTTATTGTGTAAAAATGGCTCTTGTTTGGAATATAAGCCTTTTGCGAAACAGGAAGTTTCGCTTGCAAAACATAAAATAATTTCCTGTTTTGATTTTTAAACTTGAAACTTTGAACTTGAAACTTGAAACTGTTTGCACCTGTCTATGAGAATGAGAACAAGAGTCTTTTTACACAATTTTTCGGACGTGGCCCTTCACCGCAGTTACTTACCCACTTGCCTCTTTCCCACTTTCACACTAACTACCCTGCTGCAGGGCAAGGTCGGCAAGGACCAGGGCCACTCCGGCTTCCACAATCGGAACCGCCCTGGGCAAAACGCAGGGATCATGGCGGCCCGAGGCACTTAGAGTTGTCTCGTCACCTGAAGTTGTAACTGTTTTTTGTTCTTTCGAAATAGTTGGCGTCGGTTTAAAAGCAACTCTTCCGATAATGGGCATCCCGTTGCTTATCCCCCCCTGGACACCTCCGCTGTTGTTGGTTGTAGTTTTAATTTCTCCATCTTGCTCAATAAATTCATCATTGTGCTCGCTGCCGGTCTGGTTTGTCCCGGCAAAACCCGAGCCTATTTCAAATCCTTTACTGGCGGGAATGGAAAGCAGTTGATGACCCAGCAGGGCTTCTAACTTATCAAATACAGGTTCCCCCCAGCCGGCCGGACAATCCACGGCTGCAAACTCCACAACTCCGCCCAGGGAATCGCCTTCTTCTTTAGCCTGCTCGATAGTTGCAATCATTTTTTTGGCTGTTTCCGGATCCGGGCAGCGGACGGTATTTGCCTCTATTGCCTCCCGGTTAACTTCTTCCGGATCAATATCTGCCGCCTGGATTTGATGTACTTTTTTTACCCAGGCGTTAATCTGCAAACCAAATTTTTTCTTCAGCCACCGGCGAGCAACCGCACCGGCGGCCACCCGGGCCGCAGTTTCCCGGGCACTGGCCCGGCCGCCTCCAACCCAGGTCCGGTGGCCGTATTTCTTTCGGTAGGTAAAATCGGCATGGGAAGGGCGGAATTTGTCTTTTAATTCTTCATAATCTTCAGGACTAGCGTCTTTGTTCTCCAGGATAAGCGTAAGTGGTGTCCCCAGGGTCTTTCCTTCAAACACCCCGCTGACAATCCGCACCCGATCGCTCTCTTTGCGCGAGGTGCTTAGCCTGCTCTGGCCCGGCCGCCGTCGGTCAAGTTCACCCTGGATATCTTTTTCGGACAGCTCTAATCCGGCGGGACATCCGTCAATAACCACGCCGATATTTTCCCCGTGGCTCTCCCCCCAGCTGGTGATCTTAAACATTCTACCAAAACTATTTCCTGGCATTTTTATTACTCCTTTATAGATTTGCTTCAATCTTAACCCACTGTTTCCGCTTTGCCAACCCTTGTAGATTTAATAACAGAATCTCCCACCAGTCATCCCCGCCTCTTCCTCCAGAAATAAAACATTCCCCGATCGGGCGCGAAGGTGATAACATAGTTCTCTGGCGGTATTATGAATATCCGGGAGCCTCCGGTAGCATGTAAAGTTTTAAGTTTACCTGCGAACTTAGTGTCTATAATTTTTAAACGTTGTAACTCATATCCAGACATAGCTTGGGAAAATGAGTCAGAGAATCATGTTATTTCCTGGTCAAGCAGAAGAATCGCACAATTTTGGTTCTACATATTCCGGCCAGAACCTGTTATATTAATTAAAACGGAAAAATCACTTTTTATAATAGGAGGATATAAAAATGATTCAAACAGATCTTGAAGGGAAATCAGCCCTGGTTACCGGCGGTAATCGAGGGATTGGCCGGGCAATTGCCATTTACCTGGCTAAAGCCGGTGCCCGGGTGGCTATTTGCGGTCGCGACGAAGAAACTTTGGAGAACACAACCAAAGCTTTGAATAATTACGCCGGGGGAGCTTTTTACCGGCAGGTTGATGTGCGCAATGAAGAGCAGCAGGAGGAACTTTTTGCGAAAATAAAATCAGAGTTCGGTTCCCTGGACATCAGCGTGCCCAATGCAGGCCGGGCCGCCCTGGCCTGTGCTTCGGAAACTACGCTGGAGGAATGGAATAAAGACATAGAAACAAATCTAACCGGAATGTTCATTACATCAAAATTAAGTCTGAAAATGATGAGAGAACAAGATTCCGGTTATATCCTGCCTATTGTCAGCAAAGCGGGCAAAAAAGCATTCAAGCTCCGGGCCTCCTACTGTGCCTCTAAATGGGGGGCGCTGGGTTATTCAAAATCACTTGCCGAAGAGGCCGAGGAATATAACGTTAAAGTGACCGCAGTTTGCCCGGCCAGCGTGGCAACCGACTTTCAGGAGGGGAATCCCCGGGGAACCGATTGGATGATGGAGCCGGAAGACGTAGCTGATTGTGTGCTCTACCTGCTCGGTCTTCCCCCGGGCGTAAAAATAGAAGAAATTTTGCTGGAGAACTTCAACTATTCAATTGACTGATCGTGTAAATCTTATTCCGGAAGAAAGATTCGGGATTGTTTTGGTTCGGGACTTTCTTCAGCTTTTTTCCTGAGCATGGCGACCATTTTTTCCGTAGGGACTTTCAGGGCCTCTTCCGGGCAAACCCGCACGCAGTTAAAACAATAAATACAGTTTTTTTGAAACTCCGGATAAGGTGTAAATTCAATTGCATTCACCGGACAATTTTCCAGACAAATCCTGCAGCGGGTGCATAAGTCTTGATTTAAATCTTTGGGAGGCAATTCCGGTTTGATTTTTTCCAGCGAAGTCTGCCAGTAATCCTCACGCATTTCTTCCGGCAGATAGTCAAGATCTTCCAATTCTAACGCCACCGAGGCTCCAGAATTTATCCTCTGGCGCAGGTTTTCCACCAGTTCTTCCAGGAGTTCTTTCTCTGCATTTGCCGGCTTATTTTCAGCCAGCGGATCGTCAGCGCTCCACATCTGGGAATGTTCGGCCAGGATGCTGGCTGCTCCACAAACTTTAAATTGCTTCTCGTTCAATATATCAGCCATTTCCCGGAGGGCAACTCCACTGCTGACCGCACCCCAGGTAGCAAAAGGGACCGCTAAGTTATTTTCCCCCGCAGGTAGTTGCTCCAAAAATTCAAGCACCGGCGGCAGCGGATGGCCAACGTAAACCGGTGAGCCAACAAATAAAAGCAGCTGCTCCTCCGACTTTTTTACAGAGTCGTAGAGGTCGGAATGGTCCGTAACCTCGGCCAGGTTAAAAATTTTTGGTCTTTTTTTAAATTTTTCAAACGATTGACTGATAAATTGCGCAGTTTTTTCGGTTGTTCCCGCCGGTGAAATATATACAACAACCGGTTTTATTTGTGACCACTCCATAAATTTCAGTCGCCTTTCCAATCAGTTGATTTGATACCAGAAAAACGTAGTTCAACACTGATTATTTAAAAAATTAATAAATATTTCTCAGCTTAAATTTAATAAAATTATATCAAATTCATGGGACAATCCTGATTTTAAAAATAAATGTAATCTTCCGTCATAATTACTTCTAACGGCTGAATTTAGGGTATTCATTGTTTGGCTGGCTTGATTTTTAATTGTTAAAATTTCAATAACTTAAACCATGCTGAAAATTTAAAAATAAATAATTGCTTTTTCACTTCCGGCGGTTTACGCTGTAGTGGAGGGTTAAATTTTAGTTAAAGGAGTGGTAATTATGTCCAATAAAATGAGAATTTTTTCTATCCTGGTGGTTGGTGCTATCTGCATAAACCTTTTTTTGATCGGCTGTGGAGGGTCCGAAACACTTTCCGGCAAATGGCTGTGTGTAGAGCATGTCAGCGAAGCAATGGTTGGAAAAATTTCCCTGGAATTTAGATCTGACGGAACCTTCACGATGTCGCCCATGGGCGGTGACGGAACGTATAAAATAAAAGGTGGAACTGTTATTCTGACAAATAAACTGTTCGAAAATGGATTGGAGTTAAAAAAAGAAGGAAATAGACTTATTGCCGCCTCCGAAATTGGAGACATTGTTTATGAAAAACAATAATTTTTGTTCTGGTCGGATATACCGGGGGATAATGCTCCTGCTGCTGGCAGTTTTACTCTCTTCCTGCGGTTATTCCGATCAGCTTCAGCTTGGATATGATTTGCATCACGGGCCCCGGTGGAACAGTCGCCGGGACCGGATTGTCTTTATTGCTTCCAGCCGGGCCTACAGAAAGCCAACGGGTTTAGCTCGTTTCCCGGACGGAGGAATCCCCGAATATCTCCGGGAGGACGTTTCGCTTTATCTTTTTAAACCGGTGGATTCAACTCTCAAAAAATTAACCAGTTTTAATGACCTGGTTGAATTGGCCGGTTCATATAGAAGTAGCTGGAAAACTAAAATAGCATTTACGGAGGACAAAATATATTTTAATGTCCGGCCGGTGATGGACTGGGACTGGCATAAAGACCAGGCCAAAAGTTCAGAAAAAATTGAACAAATTAAAAAACTGGAGAAAAAATATGAAAAATTTTATGTCTGCGATCCGGACAAAAATAAAATAAATACGGTAGACGAATCAACTTTTAAACAAAAATACTCCAGTCAGGGCGAGTCAAATAAAATAAATTTAACTGAATTAAATAAAATGCTTTCCGCAGTTTCCGTGGCCGAATGGGGGCTTGTCCTTCGGGAGATATATCCACGAACAAAACAAAATTACATAAACAGTTTGGTTTATGCCCAAAACACAAGCCCGTTAACCCGCCGGGCTATAATTGAACAGGTGGTTTCCAAATTGCCGCCGGAGGATATAAAAAATATACTTGAGCAGATGAATAGTTACAAAAATAAATTAAATGGCTATGAGAGGGAAAAGTATGAAAAACAAACTGTTGAAGTCCGGGAAAAACTTGAATCTCTTCTGGCTTCTAAAGTTAAGTCTATTAATAACTAGCCTTTTATATCCCGGCCTGCTCCGGGCAAATTCATTGCCTGAGTCACAAATCCCTTTTGCTTCAAATTTTTTTGTTTTTTCTTCCCGGAACATTTTAACAGCGAAAAAAATAATTTCTGATAAATACCAGCTCGGCACTAAAAATAATGATTACCTCGGGAATAGATATGCAGCGGCTTCTGCTTCCGGCAAAAAAACACCAGAGCCGGATGGAGAAGTTGTTTTAATTGATACTTACGCCTACACGTCAGTTGGTAGGTTGCCTGCCGGTAATCCTCGTTATCCTCCCCGCCATCTGTTTGATGGCGATTATGCCACCTGCTGGGTAGCTAATCCCCGGAAAGAATCCGGGACACAGCCTCTTTTTGTTCTCCTGCCCGAAAATGCCTCGGTATTAAATATCTATCCCGGCTACGGAAAAAGTTTAAATCTTTACCGGCAAAATGCTCGGCCGGCCAGGTTGAAAATATCTTTATTCGGAGGAGTTAATCCCCCCGGCCATGTAACTGAGGTAGCTTCCCTCTATAAAATCCACCGGTTTCCCCGGGAACAAATTGTTGAGTTGAATGATACTTTTGCTCTCCAGCATATTTCGCTTGAATTTACCAATTTTGAGCGGAAAAAATTTAAATCGAAGGTTCTTGGCCGTTATGACTCGGCGCTGGTTGGTCCGGATAACTACAGCTTAATCGGGAAAATTGAGATTCTGAAGACCAGGAGAGGCTCAAAATATGATGATATATGTATCTCGGAGTTATATTTTAACGACAGATTTGTTTCCGGCACAAAATTCGACATCCCACCAGGCGCTAAAATTTCTATAAATAAAGCTGAAAATAAGCTGTTGTTCCAAAATGATTTAAAAGATACCACGGTGGTCTATTCCGATACCGGCGCAGTATTACAATTGCTAGAAATTTCTCCCGATAAAAAATGGGTTATCCTTATTTTAATGGCGGCTCGGGCACAAGGGCGAGTTGAAACAAATTATTTATTGGTGGATATGCGCCGGCGGAAAGTGGTTAATCAACAGCTTGCCCGGACCACAGGGGACTATCTGCCCGGCAACCCTCTCTTTTTCAAGGAAGGTTCCCCGGGAGAAATTATTCTTGAATACCTGGGTAAAAAAGGTGAATATAGGACAATAGAATTAAAATAAAACTGAGGCGCTGATTTTACATTATCGACATCTGCCAGCCACAAGAATGAGCCAGGGAATTATGTTATCTCCTGATTAAGCATGAGAATCGCTCAATTCAGGTTCTACTAAAAATTACTTAGATTATCACGATATTCAGTCTTCACATATATTCCCGGGCGTATTTTCCTACCAGGGGCAATTCATACCTTTCGCCGTTAAATGCTTTATACATTAAGTATACCCAGAGAGCAATAATGAAAGGCGTGAGCAGCAGTGAAAATAAACTCAGGAGAGCCGCAATTATCCAGCCAATTATGGGGATAACTGCCAGGATAGTTACAACAACCGATAATAAGGTTCCTGCTACAAATAATCCGCCGAAAAGAATAATGCTCTGCATTGCATGAAAACGTATAAACTCGTTTTCTTTTTCAATTACATAAAATAAAATCCCCGTTATCACTCCCAGCAAATAACTGAGGGCGCCGGCAACATTTGGTTCCATCCCCGTGCTTGTATCAGCTGAATTACCCGCTTCATTCCTTACCTTGTTTTCCTGTTCTTCTTCCATAATACTTCCCTCCTTCAAAAAGATTTGTAAACATACCTTCGATTATAGCCCTTAAAATTCAGTTAACAAGTGGTTTAATTTAATTTTTTAAAATTAAATACTGCTTCATTTGATTAAGTCCATTCGCACTGGACCTTTTATTTAATTTTATCCAGGTGGCGGGGCGGGATTTTTGGGGCAAGAACCACCGGTCCGGCCCGGTAAAGAGAAATTTCCTCTGAAACAGCTGGTGATATTTTAAGCAATATTGGTTCCGAATGGTGGCGGCGGCCAACTCGAAGTGCTTCCGGGCGGGTGCGCGAAAGATGAACATAATCCCGGCCCATTGGTTTTAACCCCTCCTGGCTGATTTTTTTCCAGGCCTTCGGTGAAGTCCCGTGAAATAATGGTGAATTCGGTGAGATTTCCGGGTAATCCAGATTCA
>JBNJDC010000067.1:0-7091 GCA_051744565.1 bacterium | reverse complement strand
AACTGGAGGAATTACGGAAGGAAAGAGGGGGAATTTTAAAACAACGTCAAACGTTGCGTAAAAATGCTCGCCGGTCCCTGTCGCAATTAGAAGAGACGCGCAGTCGCCGTAAGGCGGCATTGAATGATTTGCGCGACCGAAAAGAATTTTATGAACAGCGGATGAAAGAACTGGAAAATCAGCAGCAAAAGTTAAAAGAAGTGGTCCTTGAGCTCCAGAAGGAAAAAGAATCCACGGAAGCACGCCTGGAAAGAATTACTCACCGGTTTGGTTCAAAAAAGGGGGAGTTGCCCTGGCCGGTAGAAAGTCGAAATGTTTTTCGTCCTTTTGGAACCTGGGAAGAAGATGGTATTACCATTAAAAATGACGGAATTGATATAAAAGTTGAAGAAGGCTCTCCTGTAAATTCCGTCGCCCCGGGCGAGGTGGCCTTTGCCCGGCCTTACCGGGGGATGGGAAAGGTCGTAATTATTCAGCACGGTGATGAATATACCACCCTTTACGGTTCACTGGTTGAGTTGGCTGTCCAGCGGGGAGATGAAATTAAAGAAGGGGCGATTATTGGTCGGGCGGGACAAACGGCAGGCCTGGATGAGCCGCGATTGTATTTTCAGATTTTTCACGGACGAGATATTTTAAATCCTGAAGACTGGTTAAATTGAATAATAAAATATATCTTATAACTCCGCCGGATGATAATTTTTTAGCTTCTTTACCGGAGGTACTGGATGCCGGTGTGGATTGGTTGCAATACCGCCGCGATAATTTAACTGATCGGGCCAAACTGGAGGAGTTGCGCCAGGTTTCTCGAGTTGTTTCTTCACGGGAAGTAAAACTTTTCGTGAATGATCGTCCCGATCTTGCCCTGGCGGCAGAGGCTGACGGAGTGCACCTGGGGGGGGAGGATCTGCCGCCGGAAGCTGTCAAAAAGCAGTGGCCAAATTTGATTGTCGGGGCTACCTGCCGGGCAGGAGAGAAACTTCCTCCCGGGGCTGATTATTACAGTGTAGGACCGGTTTTCACTCCTTATTCAAAACAGCTTGATATTAACCCCTGTGGTTGGGATGGAGTGCGAAAAGTTCTTTCTCGTCTCGAAAAACCACTGTTTGCCATCGGTGGTCTTACCCCTGAGCGACTTGAAGGATGTCCGCCTGAACTGGCCGGGATAGCCGTTATAGATGCGGTATGGTCGGCTTCTTCTCCCGCAGTTGCAGTAGAAAAATTACAGTGCTAACTGGGACAATATTATAAATGCATGAAGTGGCGCTGGCTGAAGATTTAATTAATTTAATCCGGAGTGAACTGGAGGACAGGAATATTTCCCCCGGGGAATCAGAGATATGTATTAACGTTGAAGTGGGGGGGATGAGCTGCGTTGTTGTGGAAAGTTTTGAGTTTGCTTTCCGGGCGGTGAGTGAAGGAACAGGCCTGGAAGCTGCCCGGTTGAATTGTGAGGAACAGCCCCTGACGATAAAATGTATGAATTGCAATTTTGAAGGGGAGGTTGAGGAGGACATACCAATCTGTCCCCGGTGTGAAAGCGGGGAAACTGAGGTTACAGCCGGAGATGAATTTTTACTAAAATCAATTGAAATAGGTGAGTGATTATGGAAGAACCACAGGTTGTAGAAATAAATTCGAAGGTTCTGAAGGCTAACGAAGAAGCTGCCGGGGAAAACAGGAAAATTTTTGCCGGCGCCAATTTGAAGGGCGTGTTTAATTTAATTGGTTCCCCGGGAGCGGGCAAGACTTCCGTCCTCGAGCAGGTGGTTCCCCACCTGGAAACAATTGGCCTGATCGAAGGAGATATAGCCACTTCGCGTGATGCCCAGCGGGTGGCCAAGCTGGGAGCCCGGACTGTACAGATTAATACCTCCGGGGCCTGTCACCTCGATGCCCGGATGGTGAGTGAGGTTTTCCCCGATTTTTCGCTGGAGGGGATTGAGTATCTGTTTATTGAGAACGTGGGGAACCTGGTCTGTCCCACAGGGTATGACCTTGGCGAGGACCATAAAATCGTCGTAATCAGTCTGCCGGAGGGCGAGGATAAAGCGGCCAAATATCCGGCTATTTTCCGGAAGTCAAGCCTGTGTGTGTTAAATAAAGTGGATCTGGCCGCGGCCTGTGAAATTGATATTGAGCGGATGAAAGGTGATATAAGATCTGTTAATCCTGACCTAAAAATCCAGGAAGTTTCCTGTAAAACCGGGGAGGGAATAAATGAGCTTGTAGAGCGATTTAAAAAGTTAGGGTCGGGGGAAAATTAGATTATTTTTTTGCAAGCGGAGATGTTTATATGAAAATCAGGGTTATAGTCTTAAGTTTGTTAATTCCCCTTCTTTTTTCCTGTGCGCCGGCAACGGGGGTGGGCGAATTTTCTCCCCTCGAGTTGTCCGAAGAAAAACAGGCCGGGCTTGCAATTTTTCCCGTTCGCGGGCGGGTTGAACCCACCATAAAAAACAGGTTGGTAAATAATTTAAACCTGACGATGGTCCGGAATTATTTTGAGTCTCTTGATTTTGTTACCGCTGAGGCAATAAAAAAAATAAATATTCCTCCCGGTACTCAATTGAGTACTGATCAGCTGAAAAAAATAGCCACTCGCACTGATGGTAAGTATTTGCTGGAAATAAATGTTGAAGAATTTGGCGAGGAACAGTTTACCGAACGGGAGCAGGAGACTTTATACTATTACCGGACCCGGATGAAACAGAGTACCTATCGCGCGGAAGATAGCAGCAAAGAAGCTGGTAATGATACTCCGGTTGGTCCCCCGGAAGGTCCGGGCCGCCGGCGGGGCCCTGATCAGTTGGAGGGAAACGGGGAGAAAACGGGAGACTATGACGTTTATGAACAGGTTTATGAGAGCAATGAAATTCCGGTTACCGTTGATCGGGTTCGGGTGGTAATGCTTGTTTCCGCTCGGATTTATAACCTGGAAGAAAAACAGTTGATCTGGAGCGGTCGCCGGCTTGAACGGGCCGAGGGAGATCTGGCTCGAACCTCGCCGATAGAATTAACCGAGCGGGTTCTCAAACGGCTGGGAGATAAACTTTCCCGGGCAATTACGGGGCAAGATTAGTTTTTTATAAAATACGTGCTACTCTTACCCGGTTTAGTTTTGATTTAAACGATAGTAGCTTCTCTTAGCTCTCTCTGTTTTAAAACTTCGAATATGTCCTGGCTTTCTATTTCACGAATTTTTTCTATGGAAAGCACTTCTTTTACTTCCACTTGATTGTCATATAATTTGCCCCGGTGGATTGATTTATTATCCTGAGTGGCTTTCAAGTTAACATCATAGCTTTCCTTGATCCTATTTTCATCGTCCATTTCTAGAACAGTAACTACCGGGTGAATTAAATCATCAGGATGTGATTTTTTGACTACGGCAATATCTTTGTTGGTTAGTTTCACCAGGCTTCCAATCGGGAACAATCCAAGACAACGCAGGAGAGATTTGACGATTTTTTGGGTTTCCGGATAATCTCCAAACTCCTGGTTTAAGAGAAAAAATGCGCGCGTGGGAGCCAGGCGTTCTTTGTAAATTCTTTGCGAGGTTAAGGCGTCATAAACATCCAAAACGGATATGATACGCGAGAAGGGATGAACAATATTTGTCCCCTCCGGGTAACCGGATTTGTCCGGTCGTTCGTGGTGTTCGTAGGCCATCTTGCGGATTGTCTCGTCCACGTCCAGTTCTGCCAGCACTTCATAACCCCAGTCCGGATGACTCTTTACAATCTCGTATTCTTCTTCGGAGAGTCGGTTCGGTTTGGTCACAATTTTTTTGGGTAGAAATATTTTACCCACGTCGTGCAGCATTGCCCCAAAAGCAAGTTTGACTAATTTCCGGTGGGAATAATTGTGATGCCGGCCGTATAAAATGGAAAGCAGGCTGACATTTACCGAGTGCCGGAAAGTGTCAAAATCATATTCTTCGAGCTGGGTGAGGACGGCAATACTGGCCGGACTGCTGTGGGCGTAGTCAATTATTTCATTTATATAGGGGATTAATTTTTCGGGATCCACAGATTTTTTGTCGTGAATATCAGTGAATATATCTTTTATTTCACGCAGGGTATTCTTATATAGAATTTGGGTTTTGCCCAGTTTGGTTGGTTCCTTTTCAATCTTCTTTTTCATCTGTTTTATGGGGTTCGTTTGGGCCTTTAACCGTTCGGTCATCCGGTCATTGGCAACAGTGGCCTTCTTAACCCCCAGTTTCTCCAGGCGTTCCAGTTCCTTTTCGTGGCGTATGAAATAATCGCTGATTACCAGCGTATCATTTTCATTAAAGGCGGCCAGCAGATGATCCCCCACCTGGAGATCCTTAAGCGGTGCTGATCTTTTCATAATATTTTCCCCATTTCTATTCTATAATTAAAGAATACTACAAAACGGGTGTAGTTACCAGTTTTTTGGGTGAGATTTAATGACTGAAATTGTTTCCAAAGACAAAATTGGTCCTGAGATTTATAAAATGGAAGTTTCTGCTCCTGAAGTTGCGGAGAGTGCCCGGCCGGGCCAGTTTGTGGTTTTGCGTCTGGAAGAAAAGGGCGAGCGTTTTCCACTGACTATTGTTGATTTTGATAAAAATTCTGGTCTTGTTACCCTGGTGGTCCAGGCAGTTGGCGAAAGCACTCGCAAACTGGCTAAAATGAACAGGGGCGAGGAAATTCTGGATTTTCTTGGCCCTCTCGGGGAACCAACGGAAGTTGATGAGTTCGGCCATGTTGCCTGTGTGGCTGGCGGTTTGGGAGCGGCCCTGGTTTATCCGGTGGCCTCCGCTTATAAAGAGGCTAACAACAAGGTAACCATCTTTCTGGGCGCCCGCAGCAGTGATTATTTAATCCTGGAAGAACGGCTGGATAAAGTCAGTGATGAGTTAATTGTTACTACAGATGACGGCAGCCGGGGGATCGAGGGGTTTGGGACGGATGCTTTAAATCAGAAACTCGAGGCAGGGGAAGAATATGATCGCGTCTTTGCCGCCGGCCCGGTGCCGATGATGAAAACGGCAACTGATATCACCCGTCCTTACGCTATAAAAACGATCGTCAGTTTAAATCCAATAATGGTTGATGGTACGGGAATGTGTGGTGGTTGCAGGGTTAGTGTGGACGGCGAGACAAAATTTGCCTGCATGGATGGTCCCGAATTTGACGGCCATCTCGTTAATTTTGAAGAGCTGATGAACCGGAAACAATATTTTGAGAGGGAAGAAAACTGTAAATTAGAGAATATTTAAAAACAAACAGAGGTAAAAATATGCCAGAAGACCAGCGCCATGAACCATCCCGGCGGCCCCCCGAAGAAAGGATTGAGGATTTTTACGAGGTGGCCGTGGGTTTAAGTGAAGAGGAGGCCCGGGCCGAGGCGGAACGCTGCCTGCAGTGTTCGGAACCTCAATGTGTCCAGGGGTGTCCGGTAGGGATAAATATACCTGCTTTTATTAAAAATATTGAAGAAGGCAACTATCGCCAGGGGGGCGAGAAAATCAGGGAAGATAACCTTTTGCCGGCAGTTTGCGGACGGGTTTGTCCCCAGGAAGACCAGTGTGAAGAGGTATGTGTTCTTAAAAATACTGACAAGCCAATTGCTATTGGGGCCCTGGAACGATTTGCTGCGGATCACCTGCCCCGGGAAACACTGAGCGAGGATGTCCCGCCCCCCGGGGACTACAAGGTGGCGGTTATAGGCTCCGGCCCCGCCGGTTTAACCGCTGCCGCTGATTTGCGCCGCCAGGGTCATAACGTGACTATTTTCGAAGCTTTTCATAAGCCGGGCGGGGTGCTTGTTTATGGAATTCCCGAATTTAGATTGCCCAAAGATATAGTGGCAAAAGAGGTTGAATATTTGCGTGAGCTGGGCGTGGAATTTAAATTTAATATCTTTGTCGGTCGGACGCTGACAATTGACCAGTTGCTGGAAGACCAGGGTTATGACGCCGTATTTATTGGCTCGGGGGCCGGGACGCCTCGATTTCTTGGCCTGCCCGGTGAAAATTTGCCGGGAGTATATGCCGCAAACGAATTTTTATCCCGGATTAATTTAATGAAAGCGTATCGTAACGATTATCAGACACCGGTAAAAATCGGAGAAGAAGTGGTTGTGATTGGTGGTGGAAATGTTGCTCTGGATTCCGCCCGTTCCGCCCGCCGGCTGGGCCAACCTGATGTTGACCTGGTTTATCGGCGTTCGCGAGAGCAAATGCCGGCGCGGGCCGAAGAGGTTCGCAACGCCGAGGAAGAGGGGATTGAATTTAATTTTCAGGCGACCCCGGTTCGTTTTAAAGCTGATGATAACGGAGACGTTCGAGCAGTCGAGTGCCAGGAGATAAAACTGGGGGAGCCTGATTCCAGCGGGCGGCCCCGGCCGGTGGCTCAGCCGGGGACCGAATATGAAATTTCAGCGGATACAGTGGTGGTAGCCATAGGTACCCAGCCCCGTCAACTGCTGGCTGAGACTACTGAGGGACTTAAGACAACTGAACGGGGAACATTGAAAGTTAATCGTGATACGGGGGAGACGACCAGGAAAGAAATTTTTGCGGCCGGGGATATCGTAACCGGCTCCGCAACGGTTATAGAGGCCATGGGCGGGGCCCGCCGGGCAGCGGAAGCAATAGATGGATATCTCAAAAACCGGGATTAACAGCCTGCAAAAGGGTTCGATAATTTGTATCTTGCCGTTTGATTTGTTTGCACGGGGAGAGAACTGATGTTAAAAGGTAAAAAAAAGCTGGAAAATATTTCCGAAATGCTCCGAAACCAGCTTACCGAACCGGAGAAAAATAAGGAGTGGTCCGAGCAACTGTCCTCTTATCTTGAAAATCCGGAGGATGGTTCGCCGGCGGAGTTGTGGCGGGATTTAAGTGATCTGAATAAAAAATACAGGTCTTCGGGGGACGGTGATCTGCTCTGGGAAATGACCGAAACCCTTTATCGCTTGATTAAGTGGTATGTGAATCGGCCGGTTACCCTGGTGGGTGGGGTTGGTGAAAAAAGAGCCCAGGCTCTCCAGCGCCTGGATATAGATACTATATTTGATCTGATTACTCATTTCCCCCGGGCTTATACTGACCGCCG
>JBNJDC010000066.1:0-7094 GCA_051744565.1 bacterium | reverse complement strand
ACCACGGAAGCTATCCGGCCAATAATATTGAAAGAAGTTGTCGAAATGGAGGCCCACATAATAAAAACTCCGTTTATATTTTTTAGGTAGCGTGTAGTTTAATTGTTTTTTTAATTTTTTGCCAGTTCTTTTGCGGGTTGTCCGGTTGAAAAAGAGCTCTTATCCCCGCCGTTCCGTAAGCCCCGGCTTCAAGACAGGTTGATATTTTATCAACATCTACCCCGCCCAGGGCAAAAACGGGGATATCACTGATCCGGCAGGCTTTTTCCAGTCCTTCCGCCCCGGCACAATCGAAGGAGTCCAAACCAGGTTTGCTGGGGGTGGGCCAGATGGGGCCAAATGTAAGGTAATCCGGTTGAAAAAAAGAAGCGTTTTTAATTTCACCAAGAGAATGAGTGGAAAACCCTATGAGTATGTTCCCCTCCGATATTTTTCGGATATAATCGGCACTTATCGCTGAAGCCGCCCGGTGCACTCCCTGGAGGTTAAACAGCCGGGCAAGGTCGGCTCTACTATTAATTAACAGGGTATTATTTTCAGTGTTAATTTTTTTTAGCCAGTTGAATTTCCGGCGATCAGAAATATGTTTATCCCTGAGTTGAATAGCCGGAACTCCCAGCTTGAACAACCGGTTTATCCGCCGGGGTATTGGCTCGGGACAGACATTGTGATCTGAAATAGCCAGGTAACGAAAAGGCAATTTGTTCATTTTTTTCTCCCGAGAATTACAAAAAAAGTAATAATTATATTTCTGCCGGATGTCGAAATTATAACATAGGATTGTTCTGTAAAGGGATACCTCCGTTGGGTTCGTATTGCCTTTTTGAGGCTGAAAATCTTAGATTTGCTACCTGATATTACTTGAGAACGAGTGGTAAAAATGAAAAAGATTGGGTTGTTTTTTCTGGTATTCGTTTTTATTCCCCTACCTCTTCAGGGCAAGGAAGTGGTTCAGGTGGGGGCTTTTGAGCAAAAATCCAACGCCCGGCGGCGGGCGGAGAGGCTGGAAAACTGGGGAGTAAAAACAAAATTAACAAGAAGTAGTGAAGACTATTACCGGGTAAGAACCAAGAAGATAACCGGGGAAGAATTAGCCCAATTAACCGGTAAGCTCGAAGAGCGGGAAATACCGTATTTTACAGTTGAAACAAAAAACGATAGTTCCAATCACGAGAAAAAGGAATCGAAACAGGATTTAGTTACCCTGGATAAATTGAAAGAAAAAATAGATTCAGTGCGGGGGATAACCTACAGGTGGGGCGGACAGAAACCGACCCGGGGGTTTGACTGCAGTGGATTGCTGTACTGGTTATTTGGAGGTGATGAAATCCCCCGGACTGTAAGTGAAATGTGGATCTGGGTTGAAAAGATTGAAAAGGAAAATATGCGTCCCGGTGATCTCGTATTTTTTAATTTTAATTCTCCCGGCAAGCAGAAGATGCCCGATCATGTTGGTTTATACACGGGAGAGGGGGAATTTGTTCATGCCAGTGAAGAGTATGGCGTAATCACTGTAGAGTTTTCCAGAAACTATTATGAGAGTAGATTGGTGGGAATTGGGCGCCCTCCGCTGGAGCTGATCAGGAGAAATTAACTTTCAAAGTAATGAACTATTACATTGACATCTGGGGAAGATATTAGTAAAGTAAATGTTGTCAACTGAGGTTAATTTCAATTTTATGATAGAATAATATTGTGAAATATTAATCAAATTCGATCATAAGTGAAACCGGAAGCTGATTATAAAAATGGAAATTGAAACTGTTTTTAAGCAACTTTACCACCCATTAGCGTTAATTCTTTCCACTTTAGCAGGTTATTTCGCAGGTAAGTTGTACTGTCCTAACCTGTACTGTTTGTCCTGAAGCTTCGGTTTCACTTGATCGGCTGGAGGTGCCGATTTAGTGGATCCTGCAATATTAACTGAACCCGCCTTTAGATATGGATTACCCGCAATAAGTCTGGGAGTAATAAGTTTTATTGTTGGTTTTTTGGCCCGTATGTACATAGAGAAGAAACTTACGGATCGGGCTGAAGACGAGGCGGCACGGATTGTTGAAGAGGCAAAAAGAGAAGCTGAAAATCTTAAAAAAGAAGCCGTGTGGGAGGGGAAAGAAGAAGCGGAAAAGAAGCGGAAAGAGATTGAAGAAGAACTCGGCCGGGAAAAGGAAATTCTGGAGGAAAGAGAACTGGAACTCCAGGATAAAGAGGAAGAACTGGAAGATCGCCTGGAACAGGTTTACGACGAGATTGATGAGTTGAAAGAAGAACGAAAGCAACTGGAAGAAAAAGAAAAACAGGTGGAAGCCAAGTTCGAGGAGGCTGAGGAGGAGCTGGAGAGAGTATCCGGTTTAACAGCCAATGAAGCCCGGCGCCAGTTGAGAGAATCACTGGAAGAAGAAGCGCGCAAGAATACCGCCCGTTATATTAAAAAGGTGGAAAATGAAGCGCAGGATAAAGCTGAAGAGCAGGCGCGGCGAGTTATTGCCCGGGCACTTCAGCGCTGTGCGGTTGAACAGACGACGGAATCTACGGTTACCGTGGTTGATTTGCCGTCGGATGACATGAAAGGCCGGATTATTGGTCGGAATGGTCGGAACATCCGTACTTTTGAAGACGTCACCGGCGTTGATTTGATTGTGGACGACACTCCGGAAGCTGTTTCTATTTCCTGCTTTAATCCAATAAGAAGAGCAATAGCGGCCAGTACCCTGGAAAAATTAATCCTGGACGGGCGAATTCAGCCGGCCCGGATTGAGGAAGTATATGAAAAAACGCGGGGTGAATTGGAAGAATCCATCTGGGATGCCGGTGAGGAGGCTCTATCCGAGGTGGGGGTGCCCGGAGTGGCCGATGAACTGGTCCGGCGCCTGGGTCGTCTAAACTACATTACGGAAGCCGGTCAGAACCAGCTTGAGCATTCTATCCAGGTTGCAAACATTGCCGGGATAATTGCCGCCGAGCTGGGGGCCGACGTGGAGATGGCCAAGCGCTGTGGCATTTTGCATGCCATAGGTAAAACTGTTCGGGATGATCCGGATCTTTCTTATGCGCTTGCCGGTGCTGAGCTGGTCGAGAAACATGACGAGCCTGACCCCGTTATTTATGCCCTGGCTGCTCATAACGAGGAGAAACCTTTCAAAACAGTAGAAGGGATTATTCTTCACGTGGCCAGTAAAATTTCGCGAGAAAAACCGGGAGCCCAGAAGGAAAAATTTGGTAGTTTTATAAACCGGCTGGAAAAGCTTGAGGAGATTGCCGGAGATTTTGAGGGCGTGGAGAGGACTTTTGCTATCCAGGCGGGCCGCGAAGTTAGAGTTGTTGTGGAGGATGAAATGGTTGAGGATGAACAGGCTGAACTTCTGGCCCGGGATATTGCTAACCGTATCCAGGAAGAGATTGATTATCCCGACAAGATCAAAGTTTCACTGGTCCGGGAAAAGAGAGTTATAGATTTCGCCCGGTAATATTAATGAACGGTAGTTGATTAGCAATGAAATGGTTATGTCTCGGGGATATCGTTAGTTCTCCGGGGCGATCGGCGGTTAGGGATTTCCTGGAAGATGAACGGGATAAATATGATTTTATAATGGCCAACGGTGAAAATGCCGCCGGTGGCGCCGGATTGACGGTGGATACGGCCAAAAAACTACTTGATTACGGAGTGGATGTAATCACCGGCGGTAATCATATCTGGCAGAAAAATGATTTTGTGGATTTTCTGACGGATAAGCCCGATAACCTGCCGGTTTTGCGTCCTGCGAATTATCCAGGATCCCCCCCCGGAAGGGGCTATAAAATTTTCCGTGTCCGGGGGCTGCAGATACTGGTGTTAAACCTGGAAGGACGCACTTATATGGAGGACATAGATTGTCCTTTTAGAAAAGCTGATTCCATCATACAATCAAGTGACTTTGATCTGGCGTTGGTTGATTTTCATGCGGAAGCAACCAGCGAAAAAATTGCACTGGCCAATCACCTGGCTGGCCGGGTTACGGCGGTTGTTGGGACGCACACTCATGTGCAAACCGCCGATGAAAAACTGCTGCCCGGGCGAACGGCTTACATTACTGACCTGGGGATGACAGGTCCCCGTGATTCGGTGATTGGCGTGCGAAGTGAGCTGGCAGAAAAAAGGTTTTTGACAGCGCGGCCTGTAAGGTTTAAAGTAGAAAAGAAAGGCCCGCGAATTGTGAATGGGTTGAATATCACTGTGGACGAGGATGAGCGGCAGGTTGTTCAGCTGGAAAGGGTCAATAAAACGCTGCCGCAGAGGACCTACTAATTTATTGTTTTTAATGAACCACTTGGTGCTGTACAAGATAATTTTTTTAATACGAAAGGGGAAATAATCCTTGTCCTCACTACTTAGAGTTTCTTCTGATTCAAGTCCTACCTCGGTGGCGGGAGCTATTGCCGGTTTTATCAAAGAAGAAGGTGAAGTTGAGATGCAGTGTATAGGCGCCGGCGCGGTCAACCAGGCAACCAAAGCAATTGCGATAGCCCGCGGTTATGTTGCTTCCAACGGTTATGACCTGATTAGCATTCCTGCTTTTGTTGATGTTGAGATCAACGGGGAGGAGCGCACGGCGATAAGGTTTACCGTTAAACCCCGCGAATAAGCGCCGGTAAGGCTTATGGATTATTCCGATAAATTACTTGATGGCCGGGCTACAGCTGAAGAATTACTGCAGGAAATTAGAAGCAAAATTAATGATAATGATCTTGCCCCCCGTCTGGATGTAGTTCTGGTCGGGGATGATGCGGCTTCCCTCAGTTATATCCGCCAGAAAACAAAAAGTGCTTCAAGAGTGGGGATTGAAGCGCGGGTCCACCAGTTTAACTGCACGGTTGAAGAAAAAGAAGTGGCCGAAAAAATAGATCAGTTAAACGATAATCCACAGGTGGACGGGATAATTGTTCAACTTCCTCTCCCCGAAAGATACGACGAGCAGAGGATGCTGGAAACCGTCAGCCCCGGGTGTGACGTCGACGGATTAAACCCTGTAAATTTTGGTTGCCTACTGGCCGGCAACCGCCCCCTCTATTATCCGCCCACTCCCCGGGGGATGCTCAGGTTGCTAAAAAAATATGATGTTCAAATCAAGGGACAGAATTTTGTTTTAGTGGGTATGGGGAGACTTGTCGGTCGTCCCCTGTCGCAGATGTTGTTAAACAAAGACGCTACGGTCCTCTGTTTGAATGAATTTACCGAGGATTTGCCTTCTTATACCCGCCGGGGCGATGTTGTAGTAGCTGCCGCCGGGGTCCCCGGATTATTAAAAGCGGAACATTTTAAAGACGATTGTGTCGTGATTGATGCCGGAATACATAAGGTGGACGGGGAGCTTGTCGGAGATGTTGATTTTGACGCGGTTGTTTCCAAAGTCCGATTGATTACTCCTGTGCCCGGAGGAGTAGGGCCGCTGACAGTCGCTGAATTATTGAATAATACCTGTCTTTCTGCTCGCGGGGATTCCCATGAAAGTATCTGAGGATGATATTTATTCAGTTCCCGAAATAACCAGGGCAATCAAAAAACTTATCAAAGAAGGTTTTACCCGCTTGAAGGTCCGGGGGGAAATAGCTGATTTCACCCATTACAGCGGTTCGGGGCACATGTATATAACCCTGGCCGGTGGTGAGGCCCGGTTAAGTGCGGTTATGTTTCGCCGGGCAAATCGAAACCTTGATTTTGATCCGGAGGAAGGGATGGACGTGGTGGCCGAAGGGCGCCTGGACGTCTATGAAGGCCGGGGGAGCTATCAGTTGATTGTCGAAACAATGCGCCCCGAAGGGCGGGGGGAACTGGAAAAAGAGTTTATTGAATTAAAAAATAAGCTGGAAAAAGAGGGAGTGCTGGCCGAGGAATTAAAAAAAGATCTCCCTGATTTCCCGGGAACTATTGGAGTGGTTACCTCGGGGGACGGCGCAGCTTTTTCGGATATAGTTCGGGCTGTCCGCCGGCGTTGCCCGGTGGTTAAGATTATTCTTTATCCCAGCCGGGTTAACAGCCGGGAAGCGGCGCCGGAAATTGCCCGGGCGATCCGCAGGTTTCCGGAGATTGCGGACCTTGACTGTATGATTGTTGGCCGGGGCGGAGGCAGCCCGGAGGATCTGTGGGCGTTTAACACGGAAGAGGTAGCCCGGGCAATCCTGGATTGTTCGCTTCCCGTTGTCAGTGCCGTGGGCCACGAGGTAGACGTAACAATAGCGGATCTTGTGGCTGATCATCGTTCGCCCACACCAACTGCCGCCGGGGGCGAAGTGGTCCCTGACCTTCAGGAAATAACCCGGCAGCTTGATGAGCTGGCCCGCCGGCTTAAAAGCGGTATGCAGAATAAGATTGACCGATTGCGGGAAAGGGTAAGGTATAAAGCGGAAAAACCTATCTATGCCGATCCTCGCGGCTGGCTGAAGCCCTTCCGGGAGCAGCTGGATCGTTTTCAGGAGCTTTTTCAGCACTATTTCAAAAATAATGTTACTGAAGCGCGCTCCCGGGTAAAAAGTTACCGGGATCGGCTTGAAGCCCTGAATCCTGAAAATGTCCTCAACCGGGGGTTTACGCTGGTGGAGTCGGCAGCAGGTATTATTACCAGCAGCCAGGATGTGAACCCCGGCGAGCAAGTAAATATAAAATGGTCCGACGGAGAACACAAAGCGCAAGTGGAAGAAAATAATTAGTTTTTTTCTGTTTAGTCCGGAATTATCCGGATTAAAAAATATTTATTTTTTTGGATAAAAAAGTGCTTCAAGTAACTAATATTTTGCTTGTAATTGCCGGGCTGTATCCGGCAATCCAGCATTTGTTTTTAAAAAATTGAAACATTGAACTTGAAACTACCTGATATTTGCGGATGATAATGTTTGAAAAAAATATTGTATATTCAATCACAGAGCAATGTTTAAGTCGGGTTAGCCATGAGTGGTAGACAGGGGGAGTTTAATTTTTCTAATGAGCGAAAGGAGAAAAAAATGAGTGAGAAAAGTGGAAGTAAAAGCGATGATTATCAGGAACCGGAAGAATTTCAGGAAGCAATGGATCGCCTCGAAGAGGTTACCTCCGAACTGGAGAGCGGTGATTTACCGCTGGA
>JBNJDC010000065.1:0-7178 GCA_051744565.1 bacterium | reverse complement strand
GGCACAGGGATCGAGACGATGTCCGGATGTACTCCAGACTTCCCGAGGAAGTAAGAGTTGACCTAAGGGAATTGATCGCGTTTTTTTAACTAAATCTGTCATTTTCATCACAAACAACTCCAATTAAAGGGTAAAGGCTTGTATATTTATTATTGTACAGTTGATTCCCCAAACCTGTAAATTATTCCGCATGATCTTAAACTGCACCCCGGAGCTTTCAACGGTTGTCATTGCCCGGCTTGACCGGGCACTCCAGTTTGAGTTTGTGTATAACTGGCTCAAAACTGTAATATCATAGATTTCGGCTCAAGGGGCGGGATGATCATTGGCAGGTTTTGATTTTGACCTTTGACTGATGACCATTGACCATTGACTGGTGACTCTTGACCATTGACCATCGACTCTTGACTATTTACCACTTACCGTTCTTTTTTTCTTGACAGAAGCGGGGGGGAGTTAGTATGATATATGCCTCTACTTGGCCAGAGGTTTACAGGGTGTCCCCGTCGTCTAGCCTGGCCAAGGACATCAGGTTTTCATCCTGAAGACACGGGTTCGAATCCCGTCGGGGGCACCATTTTTTTATGTACAGACCCATCTTGCCTTCTTAGCCCATCAAAACCGAAGCCGTGTCTTCAGAGGGAGTCTGAGGGAGTATCCCTCAGGAGTTCAGCCGCCGGATGCGGCGTGGGGGAGCAGTGAACAAAGTGAGCGTCGAGGGGTAACCCGTTAATTGACTAACTAACTAATTAAATTAACTAGTTAATTGCTTGTTTTAAATTTCCACACATTATATAATTTTTTCTGGTAGTAGGCGTAGTATTTAACTGTTTGCTTTGAAGAAAAAATTAAGTTCGTGCGGGGGAAAGGGGCAGACGAAAAATATTATTTGTCTGCCGTTTTAATATTTCTTTCTTCCGCGTGGATTACTTTTCATAGTCACATAGTTCCCGCTTCAATACATAATAATAGAGGTAAATGTTGTCATATATATTTTTGAGAGGAAAACTATAAAGTTAGGAAAGCAGTCCATGGATTTGAGTCCTTCCTTACTTTTTTGTAAGCTCCAGGGACCAGAAGTAAAATTGATTAAGCCCGGGAGGTAACAAATGAGCGCCGAGAAAACTGATGAGCAGGTTAAGTTTCGCCAGATATTTGAATCTTCCCGTGATGCCATCATGTTGATAGGGCCCGAGGGGTATATTGATTGTAACGAAGCCACCCTGGAGCTGTTTGATGTGGAAACAAAGGAAGACTTTAAACAGCTTTCTCCCTGGAAACTTTCCCCGTCCACTCAACCAGATGGCTCTAATTCAATCGAGGCCGCCCGGGAGCATATTAACCGGGCCCTGGCGGAGGGAACAGATTTCTTCGAGTGGACGCATAAACGCAAGGACGGGGAAACTTTTTTCTCCGAGGTCAAGTTGAGCTCTTTTGAGCTTGAGGGGCAAGAAATAGTTCAGGCCCTGGTCCGGGATATCACCGAGCGTAAACAGCGGGAAGAGGAGCTAAAAGCTACCGAACAGCAGCTTCGGGCTGAAGTGGAGGATCGCAGGCAGGCCCAGGCGGAGCTGAAGCAGCGTACCGGGGAACTGCAGGCCGTGATCAATGCTATGCCCGACGCCTGTTTTGTTCTCGACCGGGAGGGTAATTACTGTCAGGTGATGACCAACCAGGAAGAACTCCTGGCAGCTCCCCCCCGAGGAGTTGTTGGATAGTAACGTGGTGGAGGAGTTGCCTCCCAAAACGGCTCAAAAGTGTCTGGCTGCAATTGAGCGGGCCCTGGACACTCGTGAAGTTCAGGAAACGGAGTATTCTATATCAGTGCTGGCTGGTGAACTTGATTTTTCTGCCCGGATTTCTCCCCTTGGAGAGGACCGGGTTGTTTTTGTTGCCCGGGATATTACGGAACTGAAAGAAAGGGAACGTGAACTGGAAGAAGTAAAGAATCGGCTTGAATTGGCCGTTGAAGGGGGCAACCTGGGGATCTGGGACTGGGATATGACTACGGACAGCGTGCAATACAACGATCAATGGGCGCGGATGCTTGGCTATTCTCGCGCCGAAATCGAACCGCACCTGGAGGCCTGGAAGGAGCGCGTTCATCCCGACGATTTGGAGGAAGTGAGGGAAGCTTTAAATGACCATATTGCCGGTGAAACCAAATTTTATAAGAAAGAACAGCGGCTGAAAACGGCTGACGGGGACTGGAAATGGCTGCTGGATGTCGGGAAAATTTTTGAATGGGATGAGGACGGTGAACCCGTTCGTTCCGTGGGAATCCACATCGATATTGACGAGCGAAAACGGCTGGAGAGGACCCTGAAAGAGGAACGGGACATGTTCTCGCGGGGGCCTACAGTTGTTTTTAAGTGGGAGAACGTGCAAAGTGGACGGATAAAATACGTCTCGGATAATGTAGAGGATGTTCTTGGATATACGCCCGAGCAGCTACTTTCCGGGGAAATAACTTATAACGATATTGTCCATGAGGAAGATCACGCTCGCGTCCGGGAGGAGGTTATAACCGGCAGGGAATCAGAAGTTGAAGGTTTTACTCACGATCCCTACCGGGTAGTGACTGCTGATGGAGAGGTACGCTGGGTCCTGGATCATACGAAGAATCTCTGGCAGGATGAAGAAGGTGCTCAACTTCTGGGCTATGTTATAGACATAACCCGGCGGAAACAGATGGCGGAGGAGTTGCGTAAAAACAAGGAACGCCTGGATGCCTTGTTATCCAATACACCTTCTGTAATTTATACCTATGAAGTTGTCGATGGAGCTCCTGAAACAACCTATGTTAGTGAAAGTGTCCGAAATGTCCTGGGGCATGATCCCGAATATTACGTAAGTGATCCCGAGAATTTTATGAATGATCTCCATCCGGAAGATGCAGAAGAGTTATTTGAAAAAGAAGAAAAATTACTTACTGATGAAGATACCGAAAAGATCACTGCCGAATACAGGTTTAAAGATAATGAGGGGGATTACCACTGGCTGCGTGATGAACAGAAACTCCTGGTCCAGGACGGTGATCGCCAGCGAGTAATCGGTTCCTGGTGGGATATAACCGCGCTGAAAGAACAGGAGAAAGAACTCAAGCGTTCAAACGAGGAACTGGAGCAGTTTGCCGACAAAGCCGCCCATGACCTGAAACAGCCCCTTAGTGTGATTTCCCACAGCGCTGAACTGTTAGAGCTTAAGAACCAGGACGTTCTAAAAGAAGATTCGGAGGAATATGTTGAGACAATTGTCCAGAAAGCAGACCTGGTCAGTAATTTACTGGATAAATTGGTTGATTATGCCCGCCTGGACAGTCAAATAGAAGATTTTGTACCGGTTGACCTGGAGAAAATTATTACTTCCTGTTGTGAAAATTTAGAAGAGCATATCAACGAAACACAGACAGAAGTAATTTGCGAGGATCTTCCCCCGGTGGAAGGAGATCATCCGCAGCTTGTTCGTGTTTTTCAAAATTTAATTGATAATGCAATAAAATACAGGAGTGAAGAGCCGCCGGAGATAAAAATATCCGCGGAGTCTGAACAAGGACAGGGCGTAGAAATTTCAGTTTCGGATAATGGATCCGGAATTGCTCCCGGGGAACAGGATAAAATTTTTGATATCTTTTACCGGATTAAATCCAGTGAAGAAATCGCAGGAACCGGCATCGGACTGGCAAATTGCCAGAAAATAATTGAACAGCACGGCGGCAAAATCGAGGTTGAATCCGAGCTGGGCAAAGGAACAAACTTTATTTTAACTCTACCGGCGGCGGAAGGAGAGAATTAATACTCGCTTTGAAAACTCAGGGATGGATAGAGATTAAGAGATTGAGAGAATAGAGATTGAGATGGAACCCCGACCACCGTAACCCGAAAAATAGAGACTATAAGTATATTTTGCAGTTTTTGATTTACACTATTCTCTATTCTCTATTTTCTATTCTCTAATTATTTAAGAGATTGAGATGGAAAATTATGAATTCAGTGACGAAGTGACTGAGGGACGAGGGGACGAAGGAAATTCAAAAACTTGGACGCCGTAGACCGAAAGTAGTAGCTACAAATCTTTCGGTTGGGTCTTGACGTAAACTATTCTCTATTCTCTATTTTCTATTCTCTAATTATTTAAGAGATTGAGATGGAAACTTGTAAAATTGGTGTTGCAGTGAATGAGTGACGAGGGGAACTCGTGATTGTGTGATGAGGTTATTAAGTGATGAGGCAAGATCAAAAAATAGAACAATCTGCGCAAATCTGCGTTAATCTGCGTGCTAAAAATTGATGTTTTGAAATTAATTGGATAAAGGAGTGAATGTTGATGGAGGAGCCGTCCGTCCTGGTGGTTGAGGATGATGAGGAACTGAGGGATTTATACGGGGAGCTTCTTGAGTTGGAAGGGATGGATGTTTACGATTCTCCGGATGGAAGTTCGGGAGTAGAAATTGCTCTTGATCAGCGCCCGGATTGTATTTTGTTGGACGTGGATCTGCCTGATATGTCGGGTTTTGATGTTCTTGAAGAAGTACATGCTACCGAAGAAATCCCCGTCCTGTTTATTACCGGCATGGATGATCCGGAAATAGTTAACCGCGCTTTTGAGGCGGGAGGTATGGGTTATGTTTCAAAACCTGTTCAGAAGGAGGAACTCCTGGCTCGGATTCGCCATATAGTAGAGTTGAACCAGTATGAGACACAGCTTGAACAGCTGGTTAAGAAACGGACAGAAGAAATAAAAAAGAAAAACCAGGCACTGGAAGAAATGATTGACCGGTTGGAGAGACGTGTCCAGCAGACCCACGACGAGCTGTATGAAAAATTTGACAAACACGTGATTTCAGTTTTAAACCGGATGCTGCCCCGGTTAGATTCAAAACAGGTCGACCGTGTGGAAACAATAAAACAAAAAATCAAGCAAATATTAAAACAGGAGGAAAATGTCTCCGGATCTTCCGGAGCTTTTAAAAAATTAACAAACCGGGAACTGGAAATAGCCGACTACGTGCGCGATGGTTTTTCAAGCAAAGAAATAGCCAAACTGATTGGCCGGTCAACTAACACTATCAAAAATCACCGCGCGAACATCCGCGAAAAGCTCGGCTTGAAGAACACCGGCGAACCCCTCCAGGATTTCCTGAACGAGCACATGTAACCAATTCCTAAAATTATTCAGCTCGCAGATAAACGCAGATTTTTGTAAGGCCTCCCTCCCTGAATCTAAGCCTTGAGGGAGCGACTTAACATTAGCCCGAGGCATAAGCCCTGAAGGAGAGAAAATGCCAATAGAATTAAGCCCCAAAGGGGCGACATAAAACCAGCCCGGGGCGTAAGCCCCGGGGAACAGGTTGCTAATAGAATTAAGGCCTGCAGGGCCGACATAACAGGTTTTTACTATTTCGCCTTTTTTGGGCTCGATATCTTTGGATCTTATACTCTATTTAAAGTAATTTTTTATAGTCGCGTAAATATGAAGTAAACTGATTCAGTTCCTGCGAATCGAGTGTTTGAATGTATTCGTCAATAGTTTTGGGTGGGTCTTTGAGCCGATTACGGACTTTTTTGACTGAAGAACAAATCTTAGCGTGATTCAGGTCCACAAGGTGGGATAAAAATGTATCTGGATGTTGGGCTTCCAGGTTATATGGAGATAGAATGTCTTCCGGAAAATCTTTCAAGTTATAGGTTACTATAACATCCGCTCGCCCGTGAATAGCTGCAGCTACTACATGACGATCGTCTTCATCAGGTAATTCTATACTATCAATCAAGTATTTGTAATTGGTTACTAAAGGGTCTCTTGCATGTCTATTCATCAAATTTTTGGTTCTGTTTAATTGCTCACGGGTTAAATCTTCTCTGTTTTCTAGTAGATTGCTTATCCATTCTTCGTGGATTTTTTCTGTCCATTTCGCCCTGAATAAATCCGTGAGTGCAACCTGCATCAATATATCACGAATCGGTGCAGGATAAAGAACGCAGGCATCAAACAGGGCAGAAAACGTAGTCATTATTAATAACCCAAGTTGAGTTCCTGGGCTTGTTTTACCAATTCATCCAAAGTATCCTCCCGTCTATTATCAATATTTCTTTTATACTCTAGTAAATCCTCAAAACGGATCCGGCGGTGTGTTCCAACTTTCCGAAAGGGGATTTCTCCTTCCTCCAACAGTTCAACAATATGGGGCCGGGACACGTTTAAGAGGTCCGCCGCCTGCTGGGTGGTAAGCTCGGCGTGATGGGGAATGAGGGAAACTGCGTTTCCTTTTGCCAATTCGGTTAATAACTTCAGAAGTAATTTACCCGCAGAAGCCGGCAGTTGAAGAGTTTCAGGTTCATCACCATTATCGACTATCTGAATTTCAAGTTTTTTGTTTTTTTTAATATGTTTGGCAAGAATTCTCCCGGTTTTTTGGGCCTGTTTCGCTTCGGATTCAGTTGGCGTTACAGGATTTTCGGTTTGAATTGAAGTGGATGACATGATTATTACCTCCTTTACCAGTAATTTAACACATAAATATAATAAACGCAATAAACAAAACAAAATATATAGTAAGAATTCCCAGCCCGAAACAAGCCCCGAAGGGGCGACATAACACTAGCCCGGGGCGTAAGCCCCGGGAATGGAAGGCATTTGTATTTTACGATCCTATAAGTAGAGAACAGAGAATAGAAAATGGAGAATAGAGAATAGTGTAAATCAAAAACTGCAAAATATACTTATAGTCTCTATTTTCGGGTTATAGTACCACGTTTTTGAATTACCTCCCTACCCGTCTTTTAGTTACGGTTTACGATTTAGCCTCATCACCTAATCCCGGAATCACTTGATTACGATTAACGTTCTCCGCGTCCCAAACCTTCAAACTTCCCCCGTCACGCTCTTGAATTTACCTCTTCACTTCTTCCCTTCTTCACCCCTTCACCTCTTCACCCCATCACTGTTTCAAATACTTCGCCACCAATTTTATAGGTTTACAACCTAATCACCTCATCACGGAATCACTCAATCACCAAAGTACTATCAAAAGTACTACAAAAATGATTAAAAAAAAGTAAATGGGTTCCCTTGAAATAGTGTTACACTTTTTAATGAAGTTTTGAAAAGGTCAAAATTTACTAAAATTGAGCATTTTTTTCGGGGGCGCCAATCAAAACTCAACCTTTTCCCCTCGA
>JBNJDC010000064.1:0-7185 GCA_051744565.1 bacterium | reverse complement strand
TAATGTGGTTTTAGGTTTTACGTAGTTACTAGTACACCTGGCTCTTTCACACTGCAGTTGCTGTTACTAATATACTTGGCTCTTTCACACTGCAGTTGCAGTTACTAACAAACTTGGCTCTTTCACACTTTTAAATTAATATTGGATAGGATTGACAGGATGAAAACCAAAAAGAAAAAAGAAAAAAGCAACTTTGGTTTGAACTTTATTTTTTTGAGCGTTGTTTCACAACGCCTTTTCAAATAAAATTTGAAAAGTCCCGGGAGCATAAGAAATTAAAAATGAAATGTATTTCTTTTTTAATTTCTACTGCTCCTTAAATCAAAAAAATGCTGTTGAATTTCTGGTTTTAATCTGGGTTTGAAGTGAAAGAGGTTGAATCAAATCCAGTTAATCCAGTAAATCCAGTCAAAAATAAGCAGTTGAATTTTTTTGGATTTAAATCTGCGTTCACCTGCGTCCATCTGCGAGCTAATAGTTGTTTTTTTGCCGTTCATTCCGTCCGTTACTATGGAATTAATTTTTTATGGATTTCTTCAATTTTTAGAGAATTAGATTATAATTGTAGGGGTTTTTGGTGGATTATAATTGTATTGTTTAATTATATCTGGAGGTTTTGGTGATGGAAAAAACTGTTGTCAGCGGGATGCGTTCTACCGGGCGGCTTCATCTTGGTAATTATTTTGGGGCTCTGAAGACGTGGCTGGAGCTCCAGGAGGAAGAAGATTGTTATTTTTTTGTTGCCGACTGGCACGCGCTGACCACCCATTATGACCGCAGTGAAGAGATTGAGAATAGCCGGTTGCAGGTGGTGATGGACTGGCTGGCGGCGGGGTTGGATCCGGATAAATGTACTATTTTTCTCCAATCGGAAGTTCCCGAGCATGCCGAGTTGCATCTCCTGCTGGAGATGATTACTCCGGAAGCCTGGTTGAAACGAAATCCAACTTACAAGGCGGCCCAGGAGGAGCTGGGAGAAAAGAGAACTTCCCACGCCGGGTTTTTGTCCTATCCCGTCTTGCAGACTGCTGATGTTTTGGCTTACCGGGGGACAAGAGTGCCGGTGGGCGAGGATCAGCGCCCGCACCTCGAGATTGGGCGCAAAATTGTTCGCCGTTTCAACCATCTCTACGAAGCCGATCTTCCGGAAATGAACGCCCTGATTCGCGAGGTCCCCAACCTGCTCGGACTTGACGGTCGTAAAATGTCAAAAAGTTACAACAACTGTATCTATCTCAGTGATACTCCCGAAGAACGGGCGAATAAAGTCATGAAAGCCAAAACCGACAAGGGTCCGGAGCCGGGGGCAAAATTGCCCGAGGAAGGACCGATCGCCAACCTGTTTTTACTCCTGGAATTATTTGGGGCCGACGACGAACTGGAGAAATACAGGGAGGAGTATCGCGCCGGTGAGATTCAATACGGATATTTGAAGCAGGATTTAGCCGGGGCAATGAATGATTATTTTGCAGATTTTGACGCTCGTCGCCGGGAGCTGGAAGAAGATCCCGGGCAGGTATATGAAATCCTGGATCGGGGAAAAGAGAAGGCGCGCGAAGTAGCAGCGTCCACTCTCCAGACGGTGCAGGAAAAAATGGGTCTCACCCGGCGGAGTATTTAATAAAATGAATTATAATCGGATCGCAGTTGGCCAGATAAATACCACCGTCGGCGCCTTCAAAGAAAATATTGATAAAATTGTTGATTTTTCCTCCCGGGCGGCAAACCAGGGGGCGGAGTTAATTTGCTTTCCCGAGCTTGCAGTCTGTGGTTATCCGCCCCAGGATCTACTGGAAAGGCCCGCTTTTGTTGAACATAACCAGGAGGCTGTCCGGGAAATAGCAGCTCGCGTGGAAGGAATTGAAGTTGTTTTTGGTTATGTTGAAAGGAGCAATTCTTCAGTTGGCAAGCCCCTTCATAATGCGGCTGCCTGGGTCAAAAACGGTGAAGTTGTCAGTCGCCATTATAAGAGTTTGCTGCCCACGTATGACGTGTTTAACGAGGATCGCTACTTTGAAGAGGGAGCGGTAGTGGTGCCCGGTGGGCCGGATAAAAATTGTGCGGTCACAATTTGCGAGGATATCTGGAATGAACCGGAGCTAATGGATCCGCACCACCGGGAGAGGTATGCTCGCCATCCGCTGGAAGAAACCCGGGAGTTTAATCCGGAACTGGCAATAAATATTGCGGCCTCGCCATTTATTCGCGGAAAAATAAAATTCCGGCATAAATTGTTCAAACATATTACCCGGAAGTTTAATTTTCCCCTTCTTGTAGCCAACCAGGTGGGAGGCAACGATTCGCTTGTCTTTGACGGCAACTCAATGGTTCTGAATTCCCAGGGGGAAATTCTTGGCCAGGCGGCCGGTTTTGAAGAGGAATTACTTGTCGTGGATACGAACGGGGAGACTGAAGAACCTTCATTTGAAGCAGAAGAAAAATCGGTTTATCGGGCTTTAGAGGTGGGATTGTCCGATTACATGGATAAATGCGGTTTTGATTCGGTGGTTCTTGGACTTTCGGGGGGGATTGATTCCTCGTTGACTGCCACGATTGCCGCCGATGTGCTGGGACCGGAAAAAGTCTTTGGGATTATGATGCCCACCGAAATTTCTTCGGATGAAAGTGTGGAGCATGCGGAAGAATTAATTGATAATTTAGGAATAAATTCACGTCTGCTCCCGATCCAGGATGTTTTTGAGGGCTACCTGGGCCTGCTGGAGGAGGAGTTTGCCGGGACTGAATGGGACACTACTGAAGAAAACCTGCAGGCGCGGGTGCGCGGGAACATCCTCATGGCCTTTTCCAATAAATACAACCACCTGGTCCTGGCCCCCGGTAATAAATCGGAGCTGGCAGTGGGTTATTGCACTCTTTACGGGGATATGACCGGGGGAATGGGTGTAATTTCCGACGTCCCCAAGACAATGGTCTATGAGCTGGCCCGTTATCGCAATCAAATAGAGCCGGTTATTCCCGAGGAAATAATAGAAAAACCACCTTCGGCCGAACTTTCCCCGGACCAGGTAGATCAGGATGATCTTCCCCCGTATAAGCTTCTGGATGAAATTATCCAGCGCTACGTTGAATTGCATCAATCCCCGTCGGAAATTATCCGCCAGGGCCTGGATCCCCAGGTGGTTAATGAAGTGGTCAAAATGATAGATCGCAACGAATACAAACGTCAGCAGGCGGCCGTGGGATTGAAGGTAACTTCCAAGTCATTTGGCACCGGCCGAATAATGCCCATAGCCCAGAAGTTTGATCCGCAGTAGTTAGTTAGCTGGTTGGCTAGTTACCTGGTTAACTAGTTAACAGCTAAAAGGCAAACCAGCAAACTAGCTAACTGGCAAACTAGCTAACTAGTTAACTAAAAACCGAGGTGTTTTAAGTGGAATTGACCGTGCTTGGTTCGGGGGGGTTTATGCCTTATCCGGGGTTGAATGTACCGGGATTTATCGTTCGCCGGCGGGGGACAAGTTATCTGCTCGATGCCGGGGAAGGAAGTCAGCTGCGGATGGTCGAGGAGGGGCTGGCCCGGACGGACCTGGAGGGGATTTTTATCAGTCATATGCACGGGGACCATACGCTTGGCCTGCCCGGGGTTTTGATTCGCCGCGGCCAGGAAAATAGCGAGGAACCTTTACGAGTTCTGGGACCGGAAAAACTTGAAGATTATATATATTCCACCCGGAGAACGCTTGGTTACAACGTCCATTATGAGATTAATTACGAAAAAGTTTTTAACGGCGCAAAATATAAATTCAGTGAAATTGAAGTGGTTGTTAGAGAACTGGACCATCGCTCCGAGGCTTATGGTTATGTGCTTAAAGCACTGCGGGAAAAAAGAAAATTTCATCCGGAAAAAGCCAGAGAGTTGAATATTCCCCAGGGACCCCTGTGGGGTAAATTGCAGAAGGACAATGAGATTGAACTGGAGGACGGGCGAGTAATTCAGCCCGAACAGGTCAGTGATCCGCCGCCGGACGGTCCAAAACTTGTTTATATTACCGACACTCGGCCCATCCTAAAATACCCGGAAGAATTTTATAATCCGGATATTCTTATTCACGAGGGGATGTTCCTGGAAAAACATAAGGATCATGCCCGGAAGAAAAAACATTCGACCGCCCTGGAGGCGGCCCGGGTGGCTTCCCACCTGGAAGCAGATAAGCTCCTTTTAACCCACAGGTCTCGCCGTTATATGCAGCCTGAACAGTTAGTGAAAGAGGCTGAAAAAGAATTTTCCTCCGTGGAGTTAGCCCACGACGGTATGCAGCTTGATTTCTAAACAAAATCGAGAAGAAATGAAGTTTAGATTTTTATTTAAAAGGATGTTTGCTTGATGAATATTTTAGAGGAAATAGTCGAAAACAAGAAAAAAGAAGTTGAGAAGCGGCGGGAGGAGCTGCCGCTGGAAGAATTGAAAGGGAAGGTAACCGGCCGGGGAAAATATAGCCTGAAAGAAAGCCTGGCGGGGGGCGGAATTCAGCTTATTGCGGAGATTAAGCCCCGGTCGCCCTCCCGGGGGGCGATTACTGATCTGCCGGCCGAAGAAATTGCTCGAGTTTATCAGCAGGGAATACCGGTTGCTGTTTCAGTGCTGACGGATGAAAAATATTTTGGCCAGGATCTTTCCACACTGAAGAAGGTTCGGATGCTCCTGGATAAACCAATATTGCGCAAGGATTTTATAATTGATCCCTACCAGCTCTACGAGGCCGCAGTTGCCGGAGCAGATGCAGTGTTGTTAATCGCTAACATTCTCACCGCTGAAAAGCTGGAAGAGTTGTACAGTTTGGCCGGGGAGCTTGGTCTTGAATGCCTGGTGGAGGTGCACTCGGAGCAAGAAATAAAAACATTACCACTGTCTCCTTCAATCATTGGGATTAACAACCGGGTGCTGGACGGTGATTTCTCCACGGATCTTGAGGTGACCGAAAGGCTGATCGAACAGGTGCCGGAGGACTCACTGGTGGTTAGCGAAAGTGGTATTAGTAACTCCGAGGATGTGCTGCGCCTCCATAAAACAGAGCAGGTGGACGGTGTCCTGGTAGGAACAGCACTGCTGGATGGAGTAAAAACTTCGGAAGAAGTATCGGAAAGAATCGAAAAATTGATAGTATAAGATTTAAGCTATAATTTTGACTGCATCCATTCTTTGTGTAAAAATGGCTCTTGTTCGGGATATAAGCCTTTTGCGAAACATGAGGTTTCGATGGCAAAAGGCTTGCTTCGGAATAAACAGGAGGTCTATGAGAATGAGAACAAGAGTTTTTTTACACAATTTTTCGAACTTGACCATAATTTTACATTTATTAAATAAAAAAATATCAGGTGATTAAAGTTGTCAGATCCTATTTTAGATCCTTTAAATGAAAAACAGAGGGAAGCTGTAACATACGGGGAGGGACCGCTGTTAATTCTGGCCGGAGCCGGCAGCGGGAAAACCCGGACTATTATCCACAGGATTGCTCATTTGATCCGGGACCGCGGTGTTCGGCCCTACCGGATTCTCGGGGTGACCTTCACCAATAAAGCAGCCGATGAGATGTGTGAGCGGGCTCAGAAACTGGTTGGTCGAGATAGCATCCAACCCGAACTGCGTACTTTTCATTCGTTTGGAGTTCATCTGCTGCGCAAAGAGATCGCCGCCATTGACAGGGACAGGAATTTTACCATTTACGACGAAACGGAACAAAAAAATATAATAAAGGATTGCCTGTCTGAACTTCATCTCGATCCTGATCAGCTTAAACCTCGCTCAGTGGTTAATCGGATCAGTCGAATTAAGGATCAACTCTGGAGTCCGGAGGATTACGTGGATGAGGTGAGTAATGCCGACGAGGAGCTGGTTGAAATTTACCGGCTCTACCAGGAGAAACTCCGCAACAATAACGCTTATGATTTTGGAGATCTTATTGTGGAACCCGTGCATCTACTGGAAAGTAATCCTGAGGTTAAACAGCGCTGGCAACAGCAGTTTGAGCATATACTTGTTGATGAGTTTCAGGATACCAATCCCGCCCAGTATCAGCTCGCCCGCCTGTTGTCCGGGAAGCATAAAAATATAGCTGTGGTTGGTGACGACGACCAGAGTATCTATTCCTGGCGCGGGGCGGATATTACCAATATCCTTGAGTTCGAGCAGGATTTCCCGGAAACTAAAACAGTTCGCCTGGAGAGGAATTACCGGTCAACAAAACCCATCCTGGATGTTGCTCACCAAATAATTAAAAATAATACCGCCCGCAAGCCTAAGGAACTGTGGACATCCCGAAAGGAAGGGCGCGACCCGGTGGTCTATGAGGCGGCCAGTGATTACGACGAAGCCCAGTACGTGGTTGAAACTATCCAGATGCTGGAAAAAATGCATAATATTTCTCCCGGTGAATGTGCGATCTTCTTTCGGGCAAATGCTCAGACAAGAGTGTTTGAAGAGGTCTTTATGCGGGAAAATATGCCTTACGTGATTGTCAGCGGCGTGGGATTTTATGAGCGAAAGGAAATAAAAGACCTGATGGCTTATCTTACCCTGATTGTAAATCCCGCTGATGACCAGGCCCTCGGGCGGGTTATCAATACTCCCACCCGGGGGATAGGAAAAAAAACAATGCAGACTTTATTTGAATATCCCCGGGCCGAGGGCGAAGGCCCCCTGGAAGTTTTACCGGAGTTAATAGAGGACGATGAAATTTCCGGCCGGGCTCGTTCTGCCCTTGGCCGGTTTTATAACCTATATTGCAAACTGCGGGAGCTGCGTTCGGAGTCGCCGCTTGAAGTCCTGGAATCGGTGCTCGAATATACAGATTATATTGAAGAGGAAGTTGAAAAAGAGGATGAGTCGACTGCCCAATCTCGGAAGGAAAATATAGATGAACTCTTGCGGGTGGCCGGTAATTACAGCGAGGAGCGGGCTGAACCATCACTGGCGGAATTTGTTGAAGAAGTTTCTCTGCTCAGTGACGTGGATACATTCGAGGAGCAGTCCGAGCATGTCAATTTGATGACTCTGCATGCCGCTAAAGGACTGGAGTTTCCGGTAGTGTTTATGTCCGGAATGGAGGCCGGGCTTCTTCCTCACGGCAATTCGGATTTTGACCAGGAAAAGCTGGAGGAGGAACGCCGGCTCTGTTATGTTGGGTTTACCCGGGCCCAGGAGAGGCTTTACTGCACCTGGAGCCG
>JBNJDC010000063.1:0-7191 GCA_051744565.1 bacterium | reverse complement strand
TCCCGTCCGGTTGCTCCGGGCCAGGGGTTTTAAAAGATCCATCAACCGATCGCTGGCCTTCCGATCAAGATTTCCGGTTGGCTCATCGGCAACCAGCAGGGCAGGATTATGCATCAATCCCCGGACCACCGCCACTCGCTGGCGTTCGCCCGAGGAAAGTTGGGAGGGCCGTGATTCTCCCTTCTCCAGTGATAATCCAAGAGCCTCCATCAGTTCTTTAAAACGATCCCTTATTTTTTCTACCGGCCAGTTTCTGTTGCTTAAAACGACCGCAAGCCGGCAGTTTTCCCAGGCTGTAAGGTCCGGCATCAAGAGTGATTCCTGGAAAACAAACCCCAGCCACTGTCCACGTAACCGGGCCCTCTCTCCGGCATTCTTTTGATAAACATTTTCTCCGCCCAGTACAATCTTCCCCCGGTCCGGTTTTCTCATTGTCCCCATTATTTCCAGCAGGGTGGTCTTCCCCTCGCCGGATGGTCCCTGGATGGCAACAGTTTCCCCGGAAGTTAAAGAAAAATTAACATCCCTGAGGATTGGTGAATCCTCCTCGTATTTAAAAAATATGTCCCGGGCCTCGAGTATAATTTCAGCCATAGCGCAGCACCTCCGCCGGATCAATCTGTGATGCTTTCCAGGCGGGATAAAGTGAACTTAAAAACCCAAGAACCAGGGCCACGGCTGCAATCAGCAACAGGTGGGGGTAGCTGATTTGAACCGGCAAATATTTCATTGGATAGACAGCGGGAAGTTCAAACATAATTACATTTTCCAGAAGGTAGGCTCCGGTCAAGCCAAACCCAAAACCAACCAGAACTCCAACAGAGGTAACAATCAACCCGCCGGCCAAAAATAACAGTAATATTGTCTTTGGGCCGGCTCCCATGGACATCATCATTGCAATCTGTTTGCGGCGCTGAAGAATCGAAAGAACCATCATACTCAAAATATTTATCGCCGCCACCAGGACAATTAACACAAGAACCACAAAATAAACTTTTTCTTCCAGCTGCAGGGCTTCAAAAAGCGTGGGATTGGCTTCAATCCAGGTGACCAGCCGGTAACCGGGTAAATCTTCTTTCAGCTTTTCTTTGATTTTTTCAGCTTGAAACCTATCTTCAATCCATAACTCCACGTAAGAAACTTTCCCCGGCTGAAGGTCATACAACCCCCGGGCCAACTCGATTGAAGCCAGGCCCAGGAACTGATCCATGTCCTGGAAGCCGGTTTCCACCGTGCCTTCCACCTGTAACTTCTGGCCCCCGGGTAAGACACCAAAAGGGGTTTCACGAGCATCGGGACGAATAGCAACAATTTCATCGCCGGGGACAATCCACAGTTTGTTGGCCAGCATCCGGCCAAGGTACAATCCTTCTTCCGGCGGCTTATCAACGGGAAGTCGACCCTCGCGCCACTCTGTAAAAGCCATGATCCGGCCGCCCTGGTAATTATCCCCCGGGGCTTTAAATAAAACTTCGCCCTGGATCACGCCAATGATTTCATCTATTTGCTCGCGGTCCTCTACTTTTTTACGCACGTCCTCTATTTCAACCTGGCCGGGGCGGTCGGGATAAACACGGATCGGACTATAAATCCCCACCAGCTGTTCCTGCAGAGTCATTGAAAATCCATTCATAACCGCCAGGACCATTATCAGGGTGGCCACGCCCACCGCTATACTCAAGAGGGCAAACACCGTCAGCCAGGGCAGCACACCAATGCTCTGCGATCTAAATAAAAATCTAAATACCACCCGCAGAAGGAAAAACCGATTTTTATTATCGCTCATTTAAATCACAGCAGTCCTGTTTATGTTAGTTTTAAGTATGAACATTAACCCCGATTGTTTCAGCTTTTTGGAGCCAGCAGGGGGAACAGAATTACGTCTCTTATGCTGGCAGAATTGGTAATCAACATCACTACCCGGTCAATACCGATTCCCAGGCCTCCGGCCGGGGGCATACCGTATTCCAGAGCTTCCAGAAAATTATCATCGATTTCCCCCGCCGAATCAACCTGCTCTTCAAAATTCTGGCGCTGGAGCTGGGGATCATTCAGTTCACTGTAAGCGTTACCAATTTCCAGGCCGCCGGCAAAAAACTCAAACCGCTCACAAACTCCCGGTTTATCCCGGTGGGGTTTAGCAAGCGGAGAAACCTCCCGGGGAAATTCAGTAATAAATGTTGGCTGAAGAAGCTTGTCTTCAACAGCCTCTTCAAAAATTTCAAGTATTTGCTCCCCCGCCGACGAACAAAGCTCCACCTCGATATTCTGCTGGCGGGCACTTTCCGCAATTTCCTCCGGTTCCTGCTCCAGGTCAACCCCCAGGTCGGTATATTCCCGGACCGCCTCAACCAGGGTCAGCCGGCGCCAGGGAAGGGACCAGTCTATCTCCTGGTCGTCGTATTCAACCTGCAGGGAACCAGCAGTGGTCTCAATCGCCTCGGCCAGGGTTTGTTCGGTTAACTGCATAATATCAAAATAGTCGGCGTAGGCCCAGTACAGCTCCATCATTGTAAATTCCGGGTTATGGCGGGTGGAAATCCCTTCATTTCGGAAATTACGGTTGATTTCAAATACTTTTTCCAGGCCGCCGACCAGAAGTCTTTTCAGAAACAATTCGGGCGCTATTCGCAGGTAAAGGTCTAAATTCAGCGCATTGTGATGGGTTTTAAAAGGTTCAGCTTCCGCTCCCCCCGCCAGTTTCTGCATCATTGGCGTTTCAACTTCCAGAAAATCTTCAGCCTCAAGCTGGCGGCGCAAATTAGAAATAAACCGGCTTCTCGCCTTGAAAGTTTCCCGCGCCTCGGAATTGGAAATCAAATCAAGCGACCGTTTCCGGTAACGCGTTTCCCGATCTTTAAGCCCGTGAAACTTTTCAGGCAGGGGGCGAAGTCCTTTGGCTAAAAGTTTCCCTTCCCGAACCACAATTGTTATCTCCCCCTCCCCGGTTTCAAACAACTCCCCGCGCACGCCGATAATATCTCCCACGTCCCACAGGTTTTCAAACTGCTCGAACAAATCTTCCTCCTGGAGGTACTTGGGAGAGAAATATATTTGAATCTGTCCCTCCCCATCCTGCAGATCGGCGAAAGCCGCTCCCCCGTGCATTCTCCGGGTCATTAGCCGCCCGGCCACCTGAACTTCCGCTCCCAGTTCTTCATCGGAATCAGGATCAAACTTCTTTTTGGCCGAGCAGGTCGAATCAGTCCGGTCATAACTGTAAGGATAGGGATTAATTTCCTTTTCTTTCAGATCTTCAGCTTTTTTTCGTCGCTGTTGATAATAACTCTCACCATCATTTTCTTCCCGTTCAGACATACCTATATCCTTTCTATCATAATCACATTTAGCAAAATTTAATTATAACAATACCGATATAACTTATATATTATTGACTGGCTGTAAGTTAAGAGAAAATTTGCAGCAGGGTCCAGATAATCAACGCAATCCAGACAATCCAGGCCAGGGCATAATCTTTCCAGAACCGTCCTTCAAAAATCTGTTTGCTGAAAACATCCAGAAGTTCACGACCAATTGGAGCTAATGCCAGGCCCATAACACAACCAGCAAACAGCACTGTTGCCATCACTTCAACAATCGTCAATCCCGACTGGATTAAAAAATATAGAACCACAGAACCAACAACTAAATAGAAAAATTGTGCCAGCGCCGGCCGGGTATAAAGCGGCCGGGCAATTTTCAAAAGCAATTTAGGGTCAAACAGGCAGATTAACAGTTCCAGCAATCCTACTCCAATTAAAAAAAGTGCAATTATCTCCAGAACAGACATACCAGTCATAAAAAACACCCCTTGATAATAAGTAAGCTTGCTTTAAATTTTAAATCACTCAGGCAAATTATACTACAATAACGCTTTCAGTCACGCTTGCAAGCATCTAAAAAAATAATTATTTCAGATCATTTCATCCATCGGAATGAATTACTTACCAAATTTTACGGCTCGGAAATTTCAAAAGAACTCCCATCAAAATTCCAGCTGGAAAGTTTATAGCCCGAGTCGATTGCCCGGACCGTCCAGTCATAAGACCCTGCTTCGAGGTCGTATATAATGGCATCCGTGCGTGGAGGATGCACTCTCCCCAGGAGGTTATGATAAGTTTCATGATTATTTTTTGATCCTTCTTTTACCACGTCCCCGATTGAAGGTTCGGATTCCACCTTTACCAGGTAACTTAATTTACGCCGGGCGGTAAAATCATCAACCGGAGCGTCCCACTTAAGGACCACTGTATCTTCATAAACTGTTTCTCGAAGGTTATCAGGCTGGTTGGGACGATTATTTTCTATATCATTCACGTAATTTTCAAACAGCCATAATTTACGATCTACTCCCACCGCGCCCCCGGCCCCGAAACTCAACCGGCCCCGGCCACTATAATCAGCCCAGCTTGCATCCCCCAGGAAAACACCGGTTTCCCCCGTCGCTTCTTTTACCGGTTCATACACATTCTCAAAATAAGTGCGCCTATTTTTATAAACTATCAATCGCTTGTTGCCCTCGTTATCTTTGCCACTGACCAGCAAATCAGGTCGACCGGAGTTATTATAATCCCCAAGAGCAATCGAAGATTCCCGTAAACCCTTGAGCCCGTTATTGTTTTCATACTCAAGATTAAATCCCCCGCCAGCAGCGTAAGAAAAAATATACAAATGACCTTTGTTGCTCCCGCTGTGACCCACCACGGCAAGCTCCAGACCGGTATCGTACAATAAATCTCCCCAGGCCAGATCTCCTCGGTCCAGACCCGATACGTCGGAAATAGTCGTAAGATCATAAAAAGAGGTATCGCCGGGGGCGGCAAACCAGGTATCGGTACCACCATTATTTTCCAGCCCCAGGTTCTCGATTGCCACCAGTTTTTTCTCATGTGTTTGAGCATCGGCTCCCAGGGCAGCCAGATCTGGCCAACCATCCCCGTTAAAATCACCGGCAGCCACGGCAGAAAAATTACTCAGACCGTTTGTATCGCCAAAAGGCTCCGTTCGGGCACCACTGGTAAACTCTTCCGATCCATCCTCAACAGTAGTCTGATTGGGGAAAACAATAAAACGCGAGTAACTGCCGTCAAACCCGGCCGCGACCAGGTCCATCATCCCGTCGTTGTTATAGTCAACCCAGGTCAAATCTCCTCTTTCCAACCCTCCACCGTCACCAAGCGGTTCGCCGGCTACTTCGAAAGTAAAATCCCCGTCGTTCCGAAAAACTATCAGCCGGGGACTGCCCTCGTCTCCCCCGTCGTCATAACCCAGGACTGCCAGATCAAGACGGCCGGAATTATTAAAATCTCCCCAGGCAAGGGAAGCACTTCGCAATCCACCGCCCTCTTCCAGCGGTTGAGCGGCAATTTGAAACTCACCGTCTCCCATGTTTTCAAAAATTACCAGCCGGGCATTGCTGTCAGAATCCAAACCGGCAAAAGCCATATCCAGCCGGCCGTTACGGTTCACGTCGGCCCAGGCTATCTTTCCCGCGGACATTCCCTTTTTCCCCAGGGGCGTGTCGGCAAGTATGAATTTTTTCGGTGATTCATAATTTTCTGTTTTAGTTAAAAATTTTGCAGGCGCTCGGTTGGGGTTAGAATTCCAGTAATCAATCACATCGGAGGGAACAGCAGCATCAAGGGCACATTTTCTGCTCTCTTCATACTTCCAGTAAGGTTCATAAAGCTCCTCACAATTATTATCCCAGATTTTTACCCAGTGAGAACTGATCTTTTTATCAAGATCTTCAGCTCGGCTCTCCACGGCCTCCATAGGCCCGATGTTAAAGCCCGCCAGAACACGGGTAGTAGTTAACTGGAGACAGATCAGTAATATAAAAGGCGTAATGAAAACTATTTTTATGTGCTTTCCAAAGCTTTTCATCTATCTATCCTTAAAAATATATTTTCAAACTCATGTTCATGATTATTTCAGTCCCTTCTTCCCCGATGGAAGTATCGTCATCATCAAGTTCCACCAGGTAGGGACCCACGTCAATAGCAAAAGAATAATTTTTCTCAAAAAACAACTCCAATCCCTGGGCTATTCCGTATAATTTTCCTTTCCCGCTGGAGATATCTCCTTCGAAATCTACCTTCAGGTATTCAAACCCGGCGTACAGAGAACCTCCTTCAAAACTGGCCCAGTGATAGTCATACCTGGGACCATAGCCGTAATTTGTACCGTCATAATAACCTTTAATTTCCAGGGAATGATTACCGGTTCGCAATCCCGCCCCCACCCCGGGATAATTTAAAGACGTAAAAAAGGAGTCACCCTCCCCGCCATTATTATCAACCACCTGGCTTTGCCCCGGGGAACTAACCCCCAGCAGAAAAAACAGGGTCAAAACTAATAACCCCACACGAAAAAAATTATTTGAATACCAAAATACCATCAACTTTTTCCTTCCTTTCCAATCATTCGCCGGAAACATAGAGACTTATTAATCAGTTTCGGCCTTTTCCCGCTGGTTTTTAAGCTGAAGATTAATATATCCGTTTTTCAAAAAGAATAATTTCTTGATACTTTCTATAACAAGCTGGTCAAAAACAAAAATAAATTTAAAAACGTAAGCGGCTGGAACGTAGCTAATGAGATTTATTTTGACGATTCCGCCGAAAATCACGTCTGCATTGAGGTTATTAACCAGCAGAATTCAAATCCGGTTTATATTAAGGACCTCGAGGAGACAAGGTTTTGCCAGTCCGATCCAAACGTTAAAAAATTTGATTATTCCACTTTCCTTGGAATACCCGTTCGTGTGAATGATGAAACAGTAGGCTCCTTCTGTTTAACAACACGTGACAGGAGTGAATTTACCGAGGATGATTTAGAAATAATGAAGATGCTGGGACGGGCTGTCGCCCGGGAGGAAAAACGCATTGCGAGCCAAAAAGAACTGTCTCGCTACGTGGACTTAAAACGTGAACTGGAAACTACCGTGGAAGAAAAAGAAATACTGCTGAAAGAAGTCCATCACCGGGTAAAAAATAATATGCAGCAGATTATCAGCATCCTTGACATGCAACAGCAGAAAATTGAAGACAAAGAGACTATATCCACCCTGCAGAAATCGCAGACCCGGGTCCAAACCATGGGGCTAATCCACAACCTGCTATATAAATCAGAAAACCTGACTGAAATATCTCTTGGCAACTACCTGGAGGAGCTCACCCACCAACTGAT
>JBNJDC010000062.1:0-7236 GCA_051744565.1 bacterium | reverse complement strand
GTTTTATAGAGCCCGGTCGGGTGAAATTGCATAAACTCCATATCCTGCAGGGGCAGGTTGCAGTTCAAGGCCAGAGCCAGCCCGTCTCCCGTGGATGATTTGCTGTTGGAAGTGGGATTAAACAGCTGGCCGCAACCGCCGGTGGCCAGCAAAACAGCGGCTGAATTGAAACGGTGCACTGAACCGTCGGCAAGGTTATAAGCTATAACACCCCGGATTTGTTCGTCCTTTTTGATCAAATCCAGGACAAAAAATTCGTTATAAAAATTTATATTGGTATTTCGGCAGCTATCGTTAAGCGTCTGGAGGAGAGCATGGCCCGTCCGGTCAGCAAAATAGCAGATTCGCCGGGCCGGCTTATTATTTACGGTATGGCCGGCAAGATTACGTTGAGCTATTTTGCCCTCGCTGTTTCGAGTAAAGGGGACTCCTAAACTTTGCAGCCTGTAAATTTCCCGGGGGGCCTGCTCGCATACAGTTTTTACAGCTTTTTCATCGGCCAGCCCCCGTCCGGCTCGCAAAGTGTCCTCCGCGTGGTTGGCCGGGGAATCCGAAGATTCATTGCCGAGAGCGGCCGCAATACCTCCCTGGGCACAGGTTGTTGGACTTCGGGAGGGTTTTACTTTGGAGATAACAGCAATGTCTTCACCACCATTTTTTCGGGCCGCAAGTGCTGCTCTCAGGCCAGCTCCGCCGGCCCCTACGATGGTAATAGTATGGTTGTGATCATAAAATTCAGTCATTTTAAAATCCGTTAATAATTGGAATATAGAGCAGTAAACAGGATGTTAATTTGATGCACTAACTTCAAGTAAACATCGTTAACAAAACAGTTCAAGCAAGGTAGAATTCTACCTGAATTTTTTGAAAATTAAACAGGAGGGATAAAGATGGACGAAGTCGGACAGGCGGCCCTGGAACTTGCCCGGCGGGCCGTGAATACTTACTGCCGGGAGGAAAAAATAATTACTCCCCCCGATAATTTGCCGGCGAGATTATATGAAGAACAATCGGGAGTGTTTGTTACTCTGAAAAAAGACGGGGATCTAAGAGGGTGCACCGGTACGTTTCAGCCGACACGGGAAAACATAGCCCGGGAAATAATTTATAACGCTATCGGTTCTGGTTTTCGTGATCCCAGGTTTAATCCGCTTCAGCCGGAAGAGTTGGAAGATATTAATTTCACAGTTTCTTTCCTATCAGAACCCGAGGAAGTAAAAGATCCCGGCGAGCTGGATCCGGATAATTACGGAGTGATTGTGGAAAAAGGTCGCCGGCGCGGGTTGTTGCTTCCTGACCTGGAAGATGTCGATACGGTCCAGCAGCAGCTTGAAATTGCCCGTCGTAAAGCCGGTATACCACCTTCGGAAGGGGATGTGAACCTGAAGAGGTTTGAAGTTGAAAAATTCAGCGAAGGATAATTTATAAGTCTGCCGTTCAATTCAAGTTATGGTCTGTCTGTTTCAGTTTGCTAATGATAAATTGTCGGAAAATTTTGTATAAAGTAGTAACACTGTGGACGAAATAGGGTTTTATAGATAAAATTTTGTCTTTCAAGAGTGGAAACAAAGGTTGGATTAAATTAAATTTTAGCTGGAGGTAATTTTAAGATGGAGTTTGTAGCGGAAAATCACAGCATGTATCCCCGGGTTGGTGATTCGGATTCCGAGTTGCGTCTGCGCCGGGCTCACCATGATTATGATCACGGTGATATTACGGAGGACGAGCTGGAAGAAATAGTTGATTCTTATGTGGAAGAGGTAATTGAGGAACAGGTTGATGCCGGCCTTGATATTGTTACTGACGGCATGATTCGCTGGTATGATCATATTTCTCACCTGGCCGGTAAAATAGCGGGAGCCGATGTTGGTGGCCTGGTTCGTTATTTTGACACCAACTATCTGGTTCGGGAAGCTGAAATTACCGGAGCCCTCGACTGGCAGTCACCGCTGCTGGTAAGTGAATATGAATTTGCTTCCGAGGTAAGTTCTCGACCGGTGAAGAAAATTTTGACCGGTCCGCTTACCATGAGTCGCTATTCGGTTTTTGAGGATAGTTCCTACACAAATGATCGACAGCTTGCCGAGGATTACACCAAGGTTCTGAAACAGGAAATAAGGGCCCTGGCCGACGCCGGGCTCCAACACCTGCAGATTGAAGAACCTTCCCTTCTGCAGTCGCCCCAGGAGTCAAGCTGGGTTCTTGAATTGCTTGATGATCTGTTTACAGCCACGGATATTCCTGAAATTAGACTGGCTACTTATTTTGGTGATGCCGATCCTGTTTACGAGGATCTTCAACAAACAGAAGCCGATGTTCTTCTGCTCGATTTTACATACAGCGAGACGTTGCTTGATACTATTGCAGAAAAAGGCAGTGAAAAGAGAATCGGTTTTGGTATGCTCGACGGTCGGAACACCAAACTTGCTCAGACGGATGAAATAGTAAATAAAATTGAATCGGTTACGGACAGCCTGCCGGAAGGCCAGCACCCGGTTAGTTTTTCTTCCAGTCTCGATTATTTGCCCCGGGACAGAGCCCGGTTGAAGTTGGATCGACTGGCAGCTGTCTGCAATAGCCTGAACGAAGGAGCTGATCTTTGATGGAAGAACAGGAAATTAACAAATACGGGTATAACCTCCCCCCCTTACCCTTAACTCTCGTGGGTAGTTTCCCGAAACCGCCGGAATTAAAAGAAGCCCGGCGCCAGCGCCGTGAGGGTGAAATTTCCCAACAGGAGCTGGACGATAAAGCCCGGGAGACCACTCGTTTCTGGATTGAACAGCAGGTAAACCTTGGCTACGATGTCCTGGTTGACGGTGAACAATACCGGGGAGATATGGCCACTTATTTTGCTGAAAATCTGCGAGGATTTGAAATTGGAGGACTGGTTCGTTCTTACGGCAACCGTTACTACCGCAAGCCAATTGTTACCGACGAGATTGTCTGGGAGGAGCCGATCACCGTTGACTGGTGGGAGTTTACCCAGGGGCTTACGGATAAACCGGTAAAAGGGATTTTAACCGGCCCGTATACGATGATGGACTGGACTTTTAACGAGCATTATGCCTCCCGTGCCGACACGGCCCGTGCTTTTGCCGGGGCGATACGCAGCGAGGTAAAGGCGCTTATTGAAGCCGGTTGTAATGTCATCCAGATTGACGAGCCGGCCTGTTCCGTGCGCACCGATGAAATGGAACTGGTTAAAGAGGTGATGCAGCAGGTGGTTGAGGATCTTGATGCTTATTTCTTAACCCATATCTGCTATGGAGAATTTGATAAAATTTATCCGAAAATGCTGGAAATTCCGGTCCATAATTTTGACCTGGAGTTTTCCAACAGTGATCTGTATCTGCTTGACCTGTTTGAAGAGGATGAATTTACCAAGGATCTATCGTTCGGAGCTGTTGATGTTCACGACCACCGGGTTGAAAAACCGGCTGTGGTTCGCGATAGAATCAAGGAAGCCCTGGACGTAATACCGGATGAAAGACTCTGGGTGAGTCCGGACTGTGGGTTGAAAACCCGCACGGTTGAAGAAGCGGTCGGTAAGATGGAAGTTATTGCCACCGCGGTCCAGGAAATCCGCTCGGAACTATAATCAGCGCCAAACAATGAAAAACCCCGTTAACCGTCATCCCCGGACTAGATCCGGTGATGACGGTTGACTTTGATTAACCAGTTAACTAGCAAACTAGTTAACTAGCTAACTGGTTAACTAACTTCAGGGAGCTTAGCTCAGTGGGAGAGCGCCACCTTCACACGGTGGAGGTCGCAGGTTCAATCCCTGCAGCTCCCATAAATTCAGCTGAAAGCTAAAAGCCAAAAGCTGAAAGTTTTAACCTTCTAACTTTCCAACTGGTTTTTATGTCGCTGGATAGAACCTTTATTTTTTGACATTCCTTTTAGTCCTGACACTATTTGTCCGTTCGAATTTGGTCAGGAATTTAATATTGTATATACAGTAAAAATTTAACACATTATTTTTCGGAGGTTTTTATAATGCTTTACAGTACGAGGAAAACATTAATACTGAGTTCAATCACTGTTTTGACTGTTTTTACACTGCTTGCTGGAGTTGTTCACCGGGAGGCTGTTGCTCAGCCGGAAATTTCGATTGATCCGGCCCAGTCCCAGGAGGAAGAATCGGAAGAAGAGGTGGACCTTCCGGACGGAGTTGCCATTGAGGTTGGCGATAAAACTGTAAAAGACGAAGAGTTGGAAGAGGAAGTGGAACAGGTCCTTGAACAGCAGAAAGAGATGTTTGAAATGCAGGGGCAGGAGATGCCGGAGAAACAGGTGGAGCAGTTGCGGAATCGAGCGGAGGGACAGGTGGCAAGGCAGAAAATCGATCGCTTGTTACTCCTTGAGGCCGCGCAGGATGAAGGAATAGAAATATCCGGCGAGGATGCTGAAAAGTTTATGGAGGAGCAATTTGAAAACAAGCAGGAGAGAGAAAAAGCTCTGAAGCAGATGGGAATTTCTCAGGAAGATGCTGAGGATGAAGTGCGGGAAATGCTGATAATCCAGGAATACATGGACAAAGAAATTGGTGAGATTGATATTTCCGAGGAAGAAGCACGCGAGTTTTTTGAGCAAAATCGAAATCAGTATCAAAAACAGCCCCAGGTTAGAGCTCGACATATCCTGAAGGAAACCGAGGGAGAGAACGAGTCCAGTGAGATGCGAAAAGAACTGGAGGAAATAAAAGGGAAAATAGAAGCAGGCGAGGCAGAGTTTTCTGAAATGGCCATGCAACACTCGGATGATCCCTCTGCTGAAAGTGGTGGGGATCTTGGATTTTTCACGCGCAAGCAAATGGTAAAACCGTTTGCGGAAGCAGCATTTGATATGGAACCCGGTGAAATCAAAGGACCGGTAGAAACCCAATTTGGGCTACATTTGATCAAGGTAGAAGAGGTCAAAGAAGGAGAAAATGTGGATTTTAAAGATGTTCGGAATGAAGTGCAACAGCAGCTAAAGCAACAACAGAACGAGGCTAAGGCTCAGCAGGTAGTTCAGCAACTACGTGAAGAAACAGATGTGGAGGTTGATTCTTCAATCCAGATGCCTCCTGAGCAACCCCGCGGGGGCCAGGGAGGACAACCTACACCTGCTCGTTAAATAAAATGGGCAGGCATGCGGGCAGATGAAATTTATCTGTCAGTTTTTGGCCGGCAATGTTATATTTGATAACTGGTGGAGTTCTTTGGAATAATAAGTTTGTAAACCAGCCAGTGGGAGTAGGTCGGTGGTTAATCCTTACGGCTGGCCAGTACGAGTGATTTGACCGGGAGATCATTGTAGCGGGACTGTTGTGGACAATTCGGATGAGAATTGAAAGGTTGATATACACTTTATGGCAGATAGTGTTTCAATTTTGATGATCGATGATAATCCTGCTGACGGAGATATAGTGCGCCGTCATCTGTCCGCTGAGAGTATTCCCTGGGAAGTTAGTTTCGAACTGGTCCATAACCTGCAGGAAGCCCAGGATAAGTTGTTCGCTTCTGATTTTGATATTATTTTCCTGGATTATCGGTTTCCGTTTGGGGATGGTTTTGACTTGTTAACACGTCTCCGGGACCGGGGGATTGAGTTACCTGTTGTGATGTTGACCGGCCAGGGAAGTGAAAAAGTTGCGGGTAAAGCGGTAAAAAATAACTTGAATGATTATTTGCCCAAAAATGAACTCAGCCCTGAAAATTTAAAAGAAGCCCTGGAAACTGCTCTTCAATCGTCTGAGCCCGGTCAATTAGCTTCCCGGGAACCCCGGAAAAATAAACCGGGGGATGATATAAAAAATTATTTTTCCATGAGTGAATTATTCACTGGTCTGTCACCGGTGATAAAAAATTTCAGTAGGTGCAACTTTATATTTCCCGTTATTGAAGGGAAAGCAGGCAGTGATTATTTAAAACTGGTTGATAATTTTATTCTGAATAATTCTAACTGTGAATTCGAGAAGTTATTTCCGGGGCGAGTAGATGATTTTACATTCCTGGGATATTTAATCTGTTCCCATCACGATCATAATTTCCAGCAAGGATATTCGCAGGAGTTTCTGGATGAGTTGATTGACTTTATAATCGATTCTGAAGGTGATTTTAGTGACCGGCTTCCGGGGTTGGTTAGTCTGGAAATTAAATTTCAAACCAGTCCGATTGATCCGGCAAATTTGTTAAACAGGGCGCTGGATGCAGTGTGTAACTGTGAAATTCCTTCGGAATGTACGGTCAATCAATTGCAAACAGCTGTAAAAGGAAATAGTCAAAATGGATGAAATCAAAGAAAATATAACCAGGAATATCCAGCATTTTCGCAAGAAAATGAATATCAGCCAGGAGGAATTATCCTCTCTCTGTGGCTATAGTAGCACCTATATAGGTAAAATAGAGCGGGGACAGAGAAGTCCTTCGCTGGATACACTGATCCGTATTGCCCGGTCGCTGCAGATACCAATCACCAGTTTTTTTGATTCTTTCTACCGGCGCCAGGATCAGTTGAAAGAGAACTGGGATCCAAAAAAATTCAGCCCCTACGACCTGGCAACAAGACGTTTTAATTATCTTGTGGGAGAACTTACAGGTTCGGGCCATGTTGAAAATTTATTCAAATTACCCTGGTTTCAAACCGAAAATCTACCGGCAGATAAACTGGGAAACAATAAATTGTGGGAACTTTCATTTATCAATTTTTCGCCGTCATTGATTGAAGCGCTGCAAACTTTTATTGACTCGGGCGATAAAGATGATAAAAAGCATTTTAGCTTAAAACTAAGCGGTTACCAGTTTCAGTGGGAACCGGTTGACCTGGTATTAATTTTTGCCGAGCAGGATAAAATCAAGCTTGAGCTCTTTTATCCCCGTATCGTGAGGGATGGAGATTCTCTCCCGCTTGAAGAGTTAAACTTTGACCTGGCAGAGTGACTTTCTCCAAATAAGTTATCCCCCCCGTTGTAATTTTCTTTCGGTTTTTATCCATTATAATTATACATAGATTGAGCGATTATGAACGTTCGGAAATTGAACATCTTATTTTCTCATTCTCAACAGCCTCCAGCTGTCTCCGAGGGATACAGCCACTGGCGCACTTCCTGTCCGCCAAGTCGCGGCTGTAAAAATCCGAAAATAAGACATTCAACATCCTCACCACACGGGTGAGAAGGGGATGACATTGTTCTCTGGCAGTATTATGAATATTCCAAAGCCCATGAGGGGCTTGAATTGGAATATA
>JBNJDC010000061.1:0-7319 GCA_051744565.1 bacterium | reverse complement strand
CCAGCGCCACGGTTACCGTGTCCCCCGCCAGAACAACCGGCGACGAAACCTCAAGGTTCCAGCGTTTATAAGCCGGTTTCCCGGATGTAATCTCCCGGGCGGGTAACCAGCCCAGGGAAACTACCAACAAAACCACCACAAGCGAAAGAAAAAGCTTATTTTTCTCGGCGGTGGTTAAAATCCCGGCCGGTTTCCGGGCTGAAATAAAATCTTTTAATTCTCCCGCCAATCTATCCTTGTAATAACCGGACAGAGTCCCCGAGTAATCAAGGGCCACCCGGACAACCTCCCATTCTTTATCCCGCTCAATTAAATCATTGGCAAAATCAACTCCAGTCAGCGGAAGTTGAGTAACAGAAACTGTCAGTTCATAAACCAGCCAGGCTAAAATTAATCCATAACCGGCCGTGAGAAGCGAAGGGGAAAATATAAAATAAAAATCCGCCACCCGGAGTCCACCAACGAGTAAAAGCGGGAGCAAGACAGCCTCAAGTAACTTCTGGCTGAAGTAAATGAACCGGCAGCGAAACAAAAAACTAGCGAGCCGGGAAAAAATATCTCTTCTCTTCACTGGCTAAACACCCAGTTGATAATATTAACTCCAAATTTCAGGGCAGTTTTACGAACTTCCGGCGGATCATCGTGCACATCGGGCGAAGCCCAACCATCGGCAATATTTGTATTGTAGGTGTATAAGAGGACCCATTCTCCGTCGACTTTTATCCCCAGGGCCCGCGGGGGATCATCCGGGTAATGCTCATGAATCCGGGGGAGCTGCTTGAATTCAAATTTGGCGGAAAACACGGGGTGCTCCGCTGAAAGCTCAATCAGGGGTCTGTCAGGAAAAACCCGGGAAATTTCCCGGCGGAAGGCTTCATCCATCCCGTAATCATCGTCGGCATAGAGAAACCCGCCGGATTTTAAATAACGGCGCAAATTTTTAATTTCCCCGGCAGAAAAATCTATGTTGCCGTGACCTGTCACAAACACAAGCGGGTATTCAAATATCTCTTCGTCGTCCGCCCGGACCACCGCCTGCTCTTTGAGCACTTCATTCCCGGTCTCCTCCCCGTAAAATTCCATCAGGTTGGGAATCTTCGAGGGATCGTTGTACCAATCCCCGCCGCCGTCATACTGCAGGCGGGCAAGCTGAAGCTCCGCCGCGGGCAAACTCCCGGCAAAGAACCCGCTGTAAACCAAAGCTAAAAACAGCAAGAAAAAATATTTACCGGCAATCAATTTATTATTTGCTATACCTGTCACGAATGAACCAGCTCCCGGCCAGAGATACCCCGGCCAACAGTAATAAAATCGGATGGGACCAATTGAATATTTCAACCTCTTTCTCACGGTGTTTATTTTTCCAGTTCTTTTTGGTCCAGCGAACCACGGCCGGAACGGAATCAAAAATATTTTCTTCCTGGACCAGATTTTCTATTATCGCTTCCTCCTCGGGATTACGCATCTCATTGGACTCAACCACAAGCAAATTACGGGTAAATTTTTCCCCTTCCTGTTGAAACTCAAACCGATAGTTCCCGGGCCGGGCAAAAGCCATGCTTTCCGGCGGTTGTCCCGGCCATTTTCTCTCATATGGTTCCCGCAGCGCAAGACCTGCCAGGTCTTGCGCCGGTTCAATCCGTTCCCCGGCAAAAACCCAGCCCCGGTCGAAAAGTTCTCCTTCCTCCCGTTGATTTTTCCGCTCCAGTTTCTGGACAATTTCCCGCGCAATTTTTTTGCCTGTTTCCGGATAACCCATTTTTCCCCAGCTCATGGCCAGACGATGAAAATCAGGATAAGTAATAATCCCCCGGGCCTGCTCCTGATGCAGGGAAAAAATCATATCCTCCCCGGCCTTCAGAATAGCCCGGTAATCATCCCCTTTTAGTCCCCCGTAATAAAATTCCAGGGGCGGTGCTGCTTCAACCTGGCGATTAAAGGCCAGGAGAGCAGGAAAATAACTGCTTACCTTTTCCGCCAGGGATAAAGAAAACTGTCCGCGCCGGCGAATAATCTGCTCGAACTTTACACCAAACTCCTGCATGGCCGAACGGGCCAAGCCCTGGCTGTCTATTTCGGACGGAACAAATAAAAATCCGGCTTCACGAGCAAGCAATACTTTTAGTTGTTCCAGCGCCCCCCGGCTTTCGGGAAACCCAAAATACAAAACAACATCCGCTTCGGGAGGCGAAGAAGTTTCAGCCCGGCGACGATAGTGGTATTCAACTTCCCACCCTTCCAGCCCCTTGATTTTTCTTCCCCACCAGCCCGACCGCCAGGTAGGAGCCGCGTCAACTATTAACAACCGCCGGGTATAATCTTCAACTATAGCCCCCACGCTCAACCGCCGGCGATGGCCGGCGGGCAGGCGCTTTTCATCGCCCTGCAGAAGTTCCAGGGTAAAATAATGTCTCCCTTCATCCTGCTCGGGCGAAATAAACCTCAGGCGGCCGGAAGAGGGAGAACTGTTTTCCTTGACCACTCGACCCTCACGTTTTAAAACCAGCCGGGGGTTATTCAACCGGTCCGAGACCCTAACATCCACCGGCCATTGCACTTTCCCCGGAGAATCCCGGTAAATTACCGGTTCCTCTGTTTCAAGCCCCCCCCGGGCGGGGGAGGAGTCGGGAACAAGCAGAGCCCGGCGAGCAGGGGAATCAGCTATACCCCGATCGGTAAAATATCCCGGATTTACCCCGGTATGTCTGCCCCAGCCGGCAATTATTTCGACCGGAAAACCGGACAGTTTTTCAGCCAGTAAATTGTAATCGTCAAAAACAGGCCGGGTGTCCCAGCGGTTATCCAGGCTTTCAACTTTTAGATTTTCATCTCCCAGTTCAGACCGCAGTTTTCGGGAAAGCTCATCTACCTTTCCGTCTAATTGTTTATAATCTCCCCCGGAAAAATTTTCCCTGACAATCTTAACCGGTTTTTCGGGGGCAACTAATTCCACAGCAGTAAAAGAAAATTGCAGTCCAATCAAAAATAAAACGGCAGCTCCCACCAGCTGGAGAAAAAATTCTGTTTTAGTTTTACAACTGCGAAATATCAAACCAGCCAGCCCGGTAAATATCAAAACTAAAATCCAGGCTGAAAAAATCGGATCAATCGTAAATTTCATAAATTTACCCACTGTTGGTTATTCTATAGAGATCATTTTTAATATAAAATCCTATCATTAATAACTTTATAAATCAGTCTTCCCACTTCACTCAAATCAAACAGAAACGCCCCGCCAAATATGTGATAACAGAGTTTGATCGTTCCGGACGCCGAATCGGATGCCGTAGTTTACAGTTTTAACTGACAAACCTTAGACCATTAAAACTAATTCATCTATAACCTTACCGCTCAAACCAGCTAATAACCAACTATCAAAAGTTCTGTAATATTTTGTTCAAAAAAGAAATAAGCTATAATAGTGGATAGGTTAAAAAACTATTGCTGAATATAAGTTATCAAACTCGAAATCGAAATATAACTTTGGGGTTTTTAAAATGGAGAACAATCAAAACACTGAAGAAGATCAGTACACGGATGAAATTACCGCGGAGGAAAAGTTCATCTCAATATTACTTACTGTTGGTATCCCCCTGGGAATAGCCCTGATTACGTTCGGGTCCATTGCCCTGGCTTTTTACCAGTGGAAAATATATTAATCATCTTACTACTCTTCTATAAATATCCCCCGGAATTCAGGAGTTAACCAATGATCCTTGCGATAGAAACTTCCTGTGATGATACCTGTGCTGCCGTGCTTACCCCCGGGGGCAAGGTATTGAGCAGCGTAATAACCAGCCAGGAACAACTGCATGACCAGTATAACGGCGTGGTTCCCGAATTAGCCAGCCGGAGGCACTGCGAACTTATAAACATAGTCCTTAAAAAAGCCATATCGCGGGCGGAAATTGAGTTCAACCAGCTGACCGAAGTAGCCGTTACTTATGGCCCCGGTCTCATTGGTTCACTGCTTACCGGGATAGCGGCCGCAAAATCAATAGCCGCCCGTTTCAAAATCCCTCTGCGTCCCGTAAATCATATTGAAGCGCACGCTTTCTCTTTACTGCTGGAACATGAGCCGGAATTCCCCTTTATTTCGCTGGTTGCTTCCGGGGGTCACTCAATGCTTATGCACGTAAAATCCCGGAGTAACTACCGGCTGCTCGGACGGACAAAGGATGATGCCGCCGGCGAAGCCTACGACAAAGTGGCTAATATGCTTGACCTGGGTTATCCCGGCGGCCCGGCTATTCAAAAACTGGCCGGGGAGGGAAACTCTAAAAACATTCATTTCCCCCGACCCACCCTGGGCGACGGCAAGCGCTGGCAATGGCAGATTGATGACTACGATTTCAGCTTCAGTGGTTTAAAAACTGCTGTCTATTATTTTTTAAAGGAAAATCCCGGGGCCAAAAAAGCGGATGTGGCCGCCGCTTTTCAGCAGGCGGTAAACGATTGCCTCATTCACAAGGCAATAATGGCCGCGAAGAATTTTGAAGTCCCTACAATTTGTGTTGGTGGGGGAGTGGCCGCCAATCAGAACCTGCGCAATAATTTCCGCCAGCAAGCTGATAAATATGATATCGAAGTATTATTCCCTTCCCTGCAATGGTGTACCGATAACGCTGCAATGGTTGGCCTGCGGGCAACCAGCATAGATAAAGAAGCAGCACTTTCCCTTAACGCTCAACCAAATTTATCTGTACTTGAAAGCCATGAAACTCGAACCCGAAACTAATTCCATCGGGAGATGATTTATATTGAGTCCTGATTTTGATATTGATTCTGATTTTATAGCTTCTATCCCCGAGAGAAAAGAGAAAATCAGAGACGAAATTTCAAAAATGATTGTCGGTCAGCAGGAAATTATTGACGAATTGCTGATCACCCTCTTCTGTGACACCCATTCTATACTGGTCGGAGTGCCCGGCCTGGCTAAAACTCGCCTTGTCCGTAACCTGGCCCGGGCCCTGGATCTTGAGTTTAACCGGATCCAGTTCACTCCCGACCTGATGCCCTCGGATATAACGGGAACCGATATCTTAAAAGAATCGGAGGGCGAACGGTACTTTGAATTCCAGAAGGGACCGGTATTCACGGATGTGCTCCTGGCCGATGAAATCAACAGGGCCCCACCAAAAACTCAATCCGCCCTCCTGCAGTCCATGCAGGAAAGACAGGTCACCGCCGGGGGGAGCACGTATGATTTTTCTCTACCTTTCATGGTCCTGGCCACGCAAAATCCAATAGAACAGGAAGGGACCTATCCCCTGCCGGAAGCCCAGCTGGATAGATTTATGTTTTTTATTAAAGTCAACTACCCCTCGGCTGATGAAGAACAGGAAATAGTAAATATGACCACCGGCAGGCCGCCGGAAAAAATAGAGCCGGTTATCAACCGGGAAGAAATATTAAAAATTCAAAAGGCCGTAAAAAATGTACCGGTTGCCGAGGACCTGGTTAAAGAAACCGTAAAACTGGTTCGCCAAACACGGCCCGGCTGCTCGCAAGATCTTGATTTTATTGACCGGTGGCTACGCTGGGGTGCCAGTCCCCGGGCTTCACAATTCTTAATTATGGCCGGGAAAGCCAAGACACTGCTTGAAGGTCGCTCGCACGTAACCCGGGAAGATATCAAACAGCTGGCTCCCCTGTCGCTTCGCCACCGACTGGTTCTCTCCTTTGCAGCAGAATCGGAAAATATCGACCGGGATGAAATCCTGGACCGCCTGCTCCAAAACTGGCCCTGAATCCGGGAGATTTTATTATGGCCAATCCGGAAACTGAATCACCAAATTTAAGCGGTGACAACCTGGACAGCCGCTTGCTCTCAGCAGTAAGGAATTTATCTTTTCTCCCCCATCTGCTCAGTTCTGATTCCTATTCCGGTATTCACGACGGTAAAAAAAGCGGTTCAAACATGGAATTTTCCTCCCACCGCCAGTACGAACCCGGCGATGATTTGCGTTACCTGGACTGGAATGTACTGGCAAAAACCGGGGAAACACACCTGAAACAGTTTGAATCGGAGAACAGGATCAACGCCAATATAATTGCGGATGCCAGCAAATCAATGGACTATACCAGCGAATCGTTAACCAAGTGGGAACTGGCCCGGGCCCTGGCAGTTATGTGCGCCGGCATCCTCCTTCAGCAACAGGACCGGGTAAAACTTATTGCCGACGGACAATCTACAATTCAACTGCCCGACTGGACTTCACCCGCCCAGTTAAGTGCATCCCTGGAGGAAATAAAACAGATTACTCCGGGGGGAGAGACTTCTCTCCTCGCAACTGCCCGCGAATATGAAAATACATCGAAAAATAAGAAACTATGGATATTCATATCGGATTTCTGGCTCCCGGACCTGGACGGATTTTTCCAGTGGCTAAAGACCATCCAGAACCGGGGCCACCAGGCCCTTCTAATTGACACCCGGGACTCCCGGGAACGAAATTTTACCACGGACGGCCCCTGCCGGCTGGAAGATATGGAAAGCGGGGAAACAATCACCCTGACCGGGGAGGAAAGCCAAAAATTATCCGATGAACTGCAGAAGTTCCAGAAAAGATTGAAAAATTTATCCCTCCGGAACAACATCACTTTCTGGAGTTTTTATACCGACTATAACCCGATCAAGCAACTCCACTCACACCTGGCGAACAGTCAGTTGAACCAATGAGTTTTGTTGCCCCTTACCTGCTCTGGCTCCTCCCGCTGGCCGGGATTCCCCTGTTATTTACCTGGCTGAATAAACAGGAAATTAAAACACAGGACTTCCCGGCCCTGCACTGGCTGGATGACCAGTTAAAATCCAGGCTGCAGCGAAAAAACATCCGCCACTGGCTGCAAGCTCTCTGGCGAGTTTTAATCCTGATAGTCTTAATATATACCTTTGCCCGCCCCGTAATCGGAGTTCAACAAAAAAGCATCTCTGATACCTGGGTCCTGGTGGATAATTCCCCGACCATGCTCCAGAAACAGGCCGGTCAGACCGCCCTGGAAACGGGAAAACAGTGGCTGCAGGAAAATTTTAAGGACCTGGACGATAACCTCCGCCTGGGCCAGATTAACCCTGAACCCCGGTGGCTGGGCCGATATTCAGCCGCCCCTGATCTCCCGCTGGAAAATATAAAAATAAATGAAAACCAGACAAACCTGACAGAGCTACAAAAATGGCTGGCCGAACAATCCCCTCCCGAAGGAACACGAATTATATTAATAACCAATGGCCGGCAAGGTTTACTTCCGGACACAAGTCCAAAAGCAAACGTCCCCACGCTGGAAATTACCGCCCCTTTTTCTCTCCTGCAAACCGA
>JBNJDC010000060.1:0-7327 GCA_051744565.1 bacterium | reverse complement strand
CTCCTGGACCTCGGGGGTGGCCGTCGCCGTAAAAGCATGAACGGCCGCGGCGGGAAACTGTTTTTTTAACCGGTCAAGTTTACGGTAAGAAGAGCGGAAATCATGCCCCCACTGGCTTATACAATGGGCTTCATCGACAACAAAATAGGCGGGATCCACCTGCTTCAACCGCTGCAAACTGCGGTTTAAATCAAGCCGCTCGGGCGCAATATACAGCAGGTCCAACCCCCCGTTTTCCAGCTCCAGCCAGGTAACCTGCCGCGCCTGCGGCGGCAGCGAAGAATTGATAAAAGCAGCGTCTATTCCCATCCCCCGCAGTCCCTGCACCTGGTCCTGCATCAGCGAAATAAGAGGTGAAATAACTACGGCCGGCGAGTCCTTGACCAGTGCCGGCAGTTGATAACAGAGCGATTTACCACCGCCGGTAGAAATCACCGTAACCGAATCCCTCCCCGCCAGCACCGCCGACAAAACCCTTTCCTGGAAGGAATGAAACTCCCCGTATCCCCAGTATTCCTCAAGAATCCCCTTCAGCTTTTGCTTATTTTTCAATCCCTGCACTCCCATCAAAACACCTCATACTTTCATTTAACGATTTAATCCCTTTCGCTTCCTCACCTGCTCCCCCCATCTCTCTTCCCTCCTCAGGTTTTAAGATCCTCCGCCCTTTCGCCTCTTCGACTTCAACAATCCATCCACTTCTATCTTCTTCCCCAGTTTAAAACTATTCCCTAAATCATGATTCACTATTCACCGGTTTTGAAATAGCCCCATCACCTCATCGCCTAATCACCCCATCACGAATTCAAGAGCTTCTCCACTGGTTTTAAAGTTTCCACTCAATCTCCTAATCTCTCCTCCCCAAACCGATAATGAATCCCAAAATATACCCCGGAAAAAACATAATCACTCCGGTTCATGTTCTCCAGCCAGTCAACCTGGAAAATCAACTCATCCACCGGCACCGCGGCGCCCAGTCCATAAACCAGGTCCGTTTCACCGGCTTCCATAGTTGTTGTGTTGGACTCCTTAGTCGTCCGGACATCGCCAAAAGACGGGCCGGCCAACCCATAAATCCAGCCGGCCGGATCCTCAATTCCTCCTATTGGTAAATAAGGCTTTGCCAGGACATAAAGCCGGTGGCTCAGCTCATAATCAATATTTTCATTTTCTCCATCAAATTGAAAACTGTATTGATTAATAGTTTCCGGGACAAAACGCACTTCCAGCCCCAGGTAATCCCACATCGCTCCGCCCACGAACTGGAATCCGCTGGCATTTGAACGGTCGGATATATCAGAATACTCCTCGTATTCCAAAAACAGCGGTCCCCCGCCAAAATAAGAGACCCGGGCTTCCACCCCCTTGTTTTCCCTCCGAAAATACTTTGAACGGCGGGCCGTTGCTTCTAATCCAAACATGCTAAAAAAAAGAAAACAAATAATAAAAATACAGATTTGACGCTTCATAAAAATCACCGGTTAAAATTATCCATAATATAAATTTTCAATAACATATCAAAATATTAACTTTATACTCAAAAATACTCCCCCCGCAATTAGACCAACAACAGCAGCTGAATAGATGTAAAAATATCCAGGCGCCGGCTTTTTACCGTCCGGCCCCGGTCCAGTTGATTTTACACCCTCAACTCCATCCATCCGATAACTAATAGCAAACTCATCCCCCGATACCCGGATACTACCTTTAATAATCGCCCCCTCCTCGTAAGTTTCCTCCAGCTGCAGGGTTATTCTCCGCCCTTTGTGATAATATTCAGAACAATAATCCTCATCGGCAAATTCCGTCTCAACAACCGGTTCCTCCTCGGCCGCAATAATTTCAATTACGGACCAGCCGCTTGTTTTCCCCCCCGCAAACCCCTGCTCAAGCGCCCAGTCAGTGAATGGTGAATGCTCGGTATCAGCCTCCACCACCCGGGCCTTTACCATACATTTGGGCATCGGCGGCATAGGAGCGGCCAGGACAGAATTAATCCCCCCGGCTAAACAGAAGAACCATATCACCAACATTAAAATTTTATAGCCTCGATTCAATAAAATCCTCCTCCCCATTTTCATCCCCCGATTTACAAAAAAATCCTCAACGCCCAAGTATAACATTAAATCAACAAATTCCCCCACCCCGAACGCCCTTTCGCCTCTGTGCACACTCACACCTTCGCCTCGTCGAAGGTTCTCCCCATCCCTCTTCTCTCTTCCCTCCTCAGGTTTTAAGATTCCCCCCGTTCTTTCGCCTCCTCGCCCGCCACCCTCTTCGAGGGTTTCCCCTCTCTTCCCAGGGTTTAAAGCTTTCACTCAATCTCCCAATCTCCTAATCTCTTAATCTCTATCATCAAAAGTAATCATCTCCTCCACGCTTTCGCCCCCGGGAATCATCGGCAGAACGTCATCATCATAATCAGCCTGAACTTCGAGGATAAACGGCCCCCGGGCCGCCAGCAGCTTATCTATCCCTGCTTCCAGTTCCTCGGGCCGACTGATCCTTTCGGCGGAAATATTAAAATTATCGCAGACTCCTTTAAAATCAACATCCGGCTCGCCAATATAAGTGTCCGCGCGCCGGCCCTGGTAGAAAAAATCCTCAAACTGGGCCACCAGCCCGTAGTGGCCGTTGTTGAAGACAATTCCCTTCACCGGGATATTATGCTGGGCGGCGCTGGCCAGCTCCTGGATATTCATCAGGAAACTGCCGTCGCCGTCAAACAGGATAACCTCCCGCTCGGGATTGCCCACCTGCGCCCCCAGGGCGGCCGGATAGCCAAATCCCATCGCTCCCAGCCCGCAGCTGGAAAGCCAGGTCCCGGGTTGCTGGAATTTATAGTACTGGGCGGCCCACATCTGGTGCTGACCGACCCCGGTGACCACAATTGCATCATCCGAAGTCCTTTCACTGACCAATTGGCAGACCTCCTGCGGCTTGATCTCCCCTTCATCTTCCCGGTAGCGCAGGGGCCGCTCGTCCTTCCAGGTGGCAATCCTTTTCCGCCAGTTCCTGTAGTCTCCGCCTTCGTCGATCATCTCGTCCAACCGGCGCAAAAACTCCCCGGCATCGGCGTTAATTGCCAGGTCGGCCGGTTTATTCTTATTCAGTTCCGCCTGATCAATATCAACGTGAACAATATCCGCCTCCGCGGCAAATTTCTCCACGTCACCCGTGGTTCGATCGCTGAAACGCATCCCCAGGGCAACCAGCAAATCGGCGTTATCAACCGCAAGGTTGGCGTATTCAGTCCCATGCATCCCCAGCAGCTCCAGGGCCAGTTCGTCCGACTCGGGAAACGAACCCAGCCCCTTCAGGGTACTGGCCACCGGGATTCCCAGCCGCCGGGCAAATTGCTGAAGCCGCTTGGAAGCACTCGCGGCGGGCACGCCCCCGCCGGCACAGATGACCGGTTTTTTCGCCTTTTTGATTAATTCAGCCACTTCCTCCAGCTGGTCCTGTTCAATCGCCGGGGTCTTTCGATTCTCTTCACCTGGACCCGGCCTTTCCATATCCTTAAAACCAACTCGAGCATACCCTTGCTGCACGTCCTTGGGAATATCAATCAACACCGGTCCCGGCCGCCCCTCCTTAGCCCGGTGGAATGCTTCGGAAATAACTCCCGGCAAATCAGCAGTATCCTGGACCTGGAAACTAGCCTTGGTCATCTCTTTGGTCGCCGCGACCATGTCCGTCTCCTGGAAGGCATTGCTGCCGATCGAACCGGTGGGCACCTGGCCGGTAATCGCCACCAGGGGTATCGAGTCCATTCCCGCCCCCTGCAGGGCAGTCAGCAGGTTGGTTGCTCCCGGCCCGGAAGTTGCCATGCAGACGCCCACCCTGTCGGTGGACCGGGCGTAACCCTGGGCGGAAAAAGCTGCCCCCTGCTCGTGGCGGGCCAGGATAATATCCGCTTCATCAGTTTTTGAAAACGACTGGTGAATCTCCACCGTAGCCGCCCCGGGAATACCGAAAATATGGTCCACTCCTTCCCTGAGCAGCGCTTCCCGAACAATATCCGCCCCCTTCATCGGCTCTCTCGCCGGCGAAGAATCTGCTTCCTCTTCCAATCCGTAATTCCTGGATTTTTCCTGCATTTCAGTCTTCATAATAAAAACCTCCATAATAATCAAAAAATTAAAATCAGATTTAAAAGCTAAACTTATACCCCTGAATTCAGCGGCCAAAACATAGAATGCTAATGGATCCGGGTTTACTCAATCAGTTGTGATTAAGCTCCATCACTTCATCACTCAGTCACTTAATCACGATACAATTAACCCACAAAAATCCCAGAGAAAACTAATAAAAAATTAAAAAGAAGAAAGAAAGGAAAGTACTAGAGTTAGTTTGTTACCCCAAAGCGGGGTACAAGATTTACGAGGGTAAGTACAGCCGGTGTAAGGAGAGTACCGGTAAGAGAAGCTGGAGTACCAATTGCCTGAAGACAACTGCCGGCAATATCAAAGTTGTTAATACCCATAACTATTACCCTCGCAAAAAATAGAATAAATCTCTTATTACTTTAATAATTATAATCCCCCTCCGCGATAAATACAACCAGCTCATTATCCCCACCCTAACTTCCAAAAAATTTATTACCGGGTAGTAGAGCTGGCGGTTTCAGTAAAATTTGTGAAGGATCCAGTTTAGTGTTGTCCCCAAAAACCTCCTTTACCGTTTTTCTTCGTTCCTCCTCGTCCAGTATAAAATACCAGATATTATTGCCGTTTTGATCAAAATTTTGATCAAAACCAGTCAAAGTATAAGTTTCAACTCTTTTGGTGGATAAATGAAGCGACAGCACTCCCAGGGCAAAAAACTGCCTCATATCCAGATCAGTAATAAAATTTTCTTCCCAAACTTCGAGTAAACTATTACTAATTCGTAGATAATCAAAAAATCCAAGTTTGCTGACCATTTGATTTATAAATTTCTGCTGACGCTCTATCCGATCTAAATCTCCACTTTTAAACAAACCCTTCCGGCGTCGAATGTACGACTCAATCTCATCGGAAGTTGTTAGCTGCTCTCCCGCTCCAAAGACCACCTCGCCTTCATTGGAAATAACTTCCTCCTCAACAACGAATCCCACTTCCCCCACAGCTTCAAACACATTTCGGGCAGCCCCCAGGTCAAGAGATAGATAATTATGAACCGGCACCCCTCCTAAAAGTCTACGCACGGCTTCAAAAGTCGCGTTTAATCCCTGGCGAGGTGCGAAATGATTATCACCGGATTCACGAAAACCATGCCCAAACGCATGATTCAATTTATCGTAGTCATTAGCAGCCGGAATATAGACCAGTGTATCCCGGGGGAGGTTTAAAATTCGGACAGTTTTATCAGTAAAATCTATCGCCGCGACAGCAATTACATCAGGACGGGCTATCGAATTCGGCTGAACATTTAAAAAAGGCTCATCAAACCCAAGAATAATTAAATTGAACGTTTCTTCGTCCACTGAATCCCCAAATGCAAGGCTAAAAACTATTTCGGGCTGGTGGGCAACTATATATACAAACAGCAAACTTGTAATAATAATTAAACTTAAAATAAAACCAGCACCAATAAAAAAATTTTTCCACGTGAACAAAATTTAGCCTCCGGCCCAGAAATTGAAAAATATCTACCAGTTTTGCTGCCTGATTATAAACGTTCCAGCGAAGTGCGGGCTACAGATACGCAAAAAAATGCAACAACTCTTGAAAAAATATTATTAAAACCAGGCCAGATAAGCCTCATACCGCTATGAAAACTGCTTGTTCAGGATTAGACCTCGTCACCACAACCAAAAAAACTAAATATTACTTACAATTCAACCGGATTTTCACCATTAACAAACACCATGTTCCTTCCCCGTTCCTTGGCTTCATATAGCGCCTTGTCGGCACTCCGGAGCAGCGAATCAAGCGAGGAATAGCCTTCTCGCTCCGCCACTCCCACCGAGCAGGTTACACGAAATGATTCAGAAGTATTTTCGGAATATTGCTGTTCATAAAGTCGCTTGCGAATTTGTTCCCCCCTCGAACGTCCATCCTCAATTTCAGCTCCCGGCATTGCAATTCCAAACTCCTCGCCACCGTAACGACCCACGATCGAATTCTTGCCCGTCACTTCTTCCAGTAGGTTTCCTACCCTCTGAAGCACAAGGTCCCCTGTTTGATGACCATATTGATCGTTTACAGATTTAAAGTGGTCAAGATCAACAATCAACAAACAGAACGGCAATCCCCGATCTACGGAGACCTGAAATTCTTCCTTTGCGCAATCCAGGAAGGTTCTATGGTTAAGCAATCCCGTTAAACCGTCCGTCCGAGCCAATTCCCGCTGACGTCTGACTGCCTGCTTTCTACAAAACCTTTCTTTCAGCAACCAGAATAAATAGAACGCACCCAAAAACGTCACAAAAACGCCACCGAACAATATTCCCGGGCCGGCGTATCGCAATCCTGAAGGTTCGGGTGGAGTAATGGAATAACCATCAGGGGGTAATGTAACCACCGTCCAGTCCAGGTTTGATTTAGTCACCCGTTCACGGTGTACATAATCCTCGGGCGCCTCATTCAATAATTGCTCGAGGTTTTCTGGAGTTTTCATCTCACCATTTTTCTTGTCCCCGTTAGTTGTAATAAGATTACCGGCTTCATCAAATAAATACAAATTAACGCGCTCGTGATCGTAAGCAGCTAATGCTCTATCAACCAAATTCGGAACATGTATTAAGCTGACTAAATAACCCCCAGCAATCTTCATATTAACCCCCTCGCTTGCCTTCAGGGGCTCTTCGGGAGTGACATCCAATACCAGATTCAAGTCCTCATAATGATCTTTACCCTTATCCGAAAACACTATTGTTGCAGCGGTTTCATTTTCCCGGACCTGACCTTCCTGGATTCCAGCAAATACAGGGTGAGTTCGAGCATCATGCCCAAGCCACTTCTCATTTTTTTTAAGGGGTGTAGCATATTGAATCGGCCAAATTTCATCCGCCTCAGATTCCTGCGCTCCGTTATCCTCGAGCTGATAATCCGGGGGGCCATTGTTTTCCATATAATCTTTAAACTCGCCTAACTGATTACGTTCCAATCGCGGTATCCAGAACACCCCCTCAACGTCTGTATGACGTTTGTACACATGGTGAGCCAGTTCTTTAAAATCATGCCAGGAAAAATGCATGGTAAATAGTTTGGACATCCCCTGCAGCGATTCAAAATTGCGTTCCAATTCCGAACGAATTGCTTCTACCCGAAGTCTTGTCCGGTAGCCTAACTCCAATTGCTTCCGTTCCAGTTCCTCCCCGTGGGCTTCCTCTTGAATTTCT
>JBNJDC010000059.1:0-7378 GCA_051744565.1 bacterium | reverse complement strand
CCAGCTATCCGGCGGCGTCGGCCAGTCAGCTTCAAAAATCAAGCCTTCTTCAACTTCAAAAGACTGATAAATTTTTTCGGTAATGAAAGGCATTGAAGGGTGCAGTGCTTTTAACACTCCAGAAAGAACCTGGTAAAGAACTTTTTTTGTCGTCTGCGCGCCCTCACCTCCCTCGTCCAGGCGCAACTTAGACATTTCAATGTACCAATCGCAGTATTCGTGCCAGAGAAACTGGTAAAGAGTATCTGCATAGCGATCAAAATTGAATTTTTCCAACTCCTGGGTTGCCTCTTCCATGGTTGAATGGAAACGACTCAAAATCCAGCGATCCACCGGTGCGCATTCTTCGGATTCCAGCGGTTGAACAAGCTCAGGTTCGTCGGCCTCATCAAGGGTGAATTGAAGGTATTTAGCCGCGTTCCAGAGTTTGTTGGCAAAATTTCTGAACCCTTTAATCCGGTCTTCCGACAGTTTTATATCCCGGCCCTGGGCAGCCAGCGCACAGAGAGTGAAACGCATTGCATCACAGCCAAACTCATCAATCATATCCAGAGGATCAATGACGTTTCCCAGCGATTTACTCATTTTTTCGCCGTCCTCGGTCCTGATCAACGCATGAATATAAACGTCGGAGAAGGGCTCTTCATCCGTGCAATAAAGGCCCATCATAATCATCCGGGCCACCCAGAAATATATTATGTCAAATCCGGTGGACAGAACATCGGTGGGATAAAATGAATCAAGATCAGCCGTTTCATCCGGCCAGCCCATGGTTGAAAAGGGCCAGAGAGCGGAAGAGAACCAGGTGTCCAGCACATCTTCATCCCGTTCAAGTTCCACTTCTTCTCCATAAATATCCTCGGCTTTTTCATAAGCTTCTTCCTCGGAGCGAGCGACCACCGGCTGGTCGTCCGGCCCATACCAGACGGGTATCCGATGTCCCCACCAGATCTGACGGCTTATACACCAGTCGCGGATATTCTCCATCCATTCAAAATAAGTATTTTCCCAGCGAGAAGGATGAAATTCAACCTCACCCGCCCGCACGGCTTCCATAGCCGGTTCAGCCAGCGGCTCCATCTCCACAAACCACTGTTTGGACACATAGGGTTCAATTGCCGTGTCACAGCGATAACAGTGCCCAACCTGGTGGCGGTAATCCTCTATTTCTATCAGGTAACCTTCCTCCTCCAGATCTTCCACCACCTGCTCGCGAACTTCATACCGGTCCATACCGGCGTATTTTTTTCCGGCGTTATCATTGAAAGTCCCGTCGTCATTGAGCAGATTAATCAATTCCAGGTCGTTGTCTTCCCCGATGCGAAAGTCAAGATCATCATGAGCGGGGGTGACTTTTACAAGTCCGGAACCAAACTCCGGATCAACCCGCCGGTCGGCAATTACCGAAATTTCTCGTCCAACAAGGGGCAATACCACTTTTTTACCCTCCAGCCCCTCGTAGCGTTCATCCCGGGGATGATAGGCCACAGCCGTATCACCAAGCATTGTTTCAGGCCGAGTGGTAGCTATATGCAAATAATCATCCTCATCCACGAGCGGATATTTCATGTGATACCAGTGCCCGTCCACCTCTTCATGTTCAACCTCAACATCGGAAAGCGCGGTTGAACAGCGCGGACACCAGTTAATAATATAATCTCCCTGGTAAATAAGTCCGTCTTCATATAACTGGACGAAAACTTCACTTACTGCCTCCGAAAGTCCCTCGTCAAGAGTAAACCTTTCCCGGGACCAGTCGCAGGAAACTCCCAGCGCCTCAAGCTGGTTGGTTATTTGATCGCCATATTCCCGGCGCCATTCCCAGACCCGTTCCAGAAATTTCTCCCGGCCCAGATCCCGCCGGTGGGTTCCCTCCTCGTCGAGACGCTGTTCAACCACGTTCTGGGTGGCTATTCCCGCATGATCTGTTCCCGGCAGCCACAGAACTTCATAACCCTGCATTCGCCGCCAGCGAGCAAGCACATCCTGGAGCGTGGAATTGAGCGCATGGCCCATGTGCAGGGTTCCGGTTACGTTAGGTGGAGGGATTACCATTGAAAATGTTTCTTTATCAGTCTGATTGTCGGCAACAAAACACTCATTTTCCTGCCATAATTCGTAAAAATCGTCTTCAAAATCTTCCGGTTTATATTCTCCTAATTCATCCACTTCTGATCTCTCCAGATTTATAGTTGTATAGTGATTAAGTGACTGAGTGATTAAGAGATTGAGTTAAATCAAAATCTATTACAATATTCAAATGCACTGAATAACTAAAAACAAAAGTTAAACCCGGCCAGGACTCTAAACTAAAATTCCAGAGCCCGGTATTCAAAACCAGGTCTTCCTGACCTAAAACATTATTTTCAATCTCTGGTTTTTAGCAGTTTGTAATCTATACCGTCGGTCAAGGCTTCCCAGCTGGCTTCGATAATATTTTCGGATACGCCAACCGTTCCCCAGGATTCCTCCTCGTCGGCCATCTGCACAAGTACCCGCACTTTGGCTGCCGTTCCCGCTCGTTCATCAAGAACCCGGACCCTGAAATCCGACAGACGAACTTCGTTTAATTCCGGATAAAACTCATTTAACGCTTTACGCAGGGCATGGTCCAGGGCATTTACCGGGCCCACACCGTCCGCAGCCGTGTGTTCAATCCGATCGCCAACTTTCACCTTGATAGTGGCCTCACAGCGCGGTTCACTTTTTGTCTCCTGTTCGGTGATAATTCGAAACCCTTCCAGGCTGAAATAAACCCGGTGTTCACCAAGGACCCGGTTAACCAAAATTTCAAAAGAACCATCGGCAGCTTCGTACTGGTAACCCTTATTTTCCAGTTTTTTTACCTCTTTAACCACTTTCTTTATTTCCTCTTCATCTTCCAGGTCCAGCTCCAGTTCTTCGGCCTTTTGCTTAACGTTACTTTTTCCGGACAGCTCACTGATCAAAATACGACGGGAATTTCCTACAAGCTCCGGGTCAATATGTTCGTAAGTTCGGGGATTCCTACGCACCGCACTCACATGAATTCCCCCTTTGTGAGCAAATGCCGACTCACCAACAAAAGGCTTACGGTGATCGGGAGCAATATTTGCCACTTCATAAACAAACAAACTGCTCCGGCGCAGGTGGCGCATTTTCTCCTCCGGCAACGTCTCATGCCCCATTTTTAGGCTGAGATTGGGAATTATAGCAGTAAGATCCGCATTCCCGCAGCGCTCGCCAAAACCGTTCATTGTTCCATGAACATGGACCGCTCCTCTATTGACTGCTTCAATAGTATTTCCTATTGCACAGCCCGAATCATTGTGAGCATGGATCCCCAGCGGAGATTCAACTTCTTCGGCCGTCTCTGTAACAATTTCTCCAACCTGGTAGGGCAGCATTCCACCGTTGGTTTCACAGAGACAAATACAATCGGCGCCCGCTTCAGCGGCCGCTTTGACTGTTTTCAAAGCATACTCCGGATCATCTTTATAACCGTCAAAATAATGTTCAGCATCAAAGATAACTTCCCGCCCTTCGGATTTAATATACTGAACCGAGGAACGAATCATCGCAAGATTTTCTACCGGTTCCACCTGAAGCGCTTCCTCAACGTGCAGTTTCCAGCTCTTGCCAAAAATAGCAACTGCCGGGGTCCGGGACTCCAGCAGGGCCTGCAAATTGGGGTCTTCCTCAGGAGTATTGGCCCGGTGGCGCGTGCTGCCAAAGGAAGTGAGCCGGGCATGCTCAAGTTCAGTATCCTTCATCCGTTCAAAATACTGCATATCCTTCGGATTACTTCCCGGCCAGCCTCCTTCGATGTAATCTATTCCCAATTCATCCAGTTCCTGGGTAATTCGCAGCTTATCCTCCAGGGAAAAAGAAACATTCTCTGCCTGCGATCCGTCCCTCAGGGTGGTATCATAAATATCTATTTTCATTGGAAATCCTCCATAAAATCAGCTGAATGCTGAAAGCTTAAGGCTCAAAGCAAAATTATTCATAAAATTTAGTTAAAACCTTCTACTGGACATTTCTACTTTTAAATCAAACCACAGAGTTTACAACTTAAAAAACTAGCTTTGTCATTGCTGGCTCAGGTGCAAAAAAGCCCGGTGTTATTCTAATTCCAAACCGGTATTCACAAATATTTCTTCTGCAGTTCAACTTTTATTGAATTTATACTCTCATGCTAAAAATTAAAGTTCAAAAGTCTTGTGAAGTATATTTACCGCTCTATCCGTATCCTCTTCCCTCACAATAACCGAAATTTTTATTTCGGAAGTAGAAATCATTTCAATGTTAATCCCGGCCTCACCCAGGGCTCCAAAAAGCTTTCGGGCCACCCCGGGATGGTTGCGCATACCGGTTCCCACCACCGACACTTTAGCAATATCATCGTCAGTGGTAATCCCGGTACCGCCCAACTCTTCCACAGCCTCTTCAACCGCTGCCAGCGCCTCGTCAAAATCTGGCTTAGCAACCGTGAATGAAATATCATTTGCACCCGCGCTGTGGGTGGCGCTGCTCTGCACAATTATATCCACATTAATATTCATATCAGCAAGTTTGCCAAAAATATCTGCAGCCACCCCCGGTTTATCCGGGATTTCAGCCACGGTTATCCTTGTTTGGTCAACATCAGCTGTAACTCCTCGCACTTCTACTTCTTCCATTTTTTCATCACTTCCCTGGATTATAGTTCCTTTTTTCTCAGAAAAACTAGATCGCACTTGTAGTTTTACATCATATTTCCAGGCAAATTCCACCGCCCGGACCTGGAGAATTTCTGCGCCCAGACTGGCCATCTCCAGCATTTCTTCATAATTAATTTTATCAATCTTATGTGCCCCTTCCGCCCGCCGGGGATCGGCGGTAAACACGCCGTCAACATCAGTATATATTTCACATTCGTCCGCCTCCAGGGCAGCAGCAAGGGCAACAGCCGTAGTATCCGAACCGCCCCGGCCCAGGGTTGTAATATCCATATCTTCGGTAATTCCCTGGAAGCCGGCAGCAACCACTATGCGATCCTCGTCCAGCTCATTATATATTCTTTCCCCGTCAATATTTAAAATTCGAGCTTTTGTATGAGCCATATCTGTCTTTATTCCCATCTGGGGCGCAGTCAGGGCAACCGCTTCTAAGCCAAGGTCTTCAATCGCCATGGCCAACAAAGCGCTGGAGACCATCTCCCCGGTTGCCATCAGCAAGTCCATCTCCCGCCGGGGATGAACACTGGATACTTCCCGGGACAGCTCAATTAACTCATCAGTAGTATCCCCGAGGGCCGAAACTACGGCCAAGACCTGGTTTCCCTCCCGGGCGGTTTTTACAATTCGCCGGGCGACGTTTTTTATTTTTTCAACATTGGCTACAGAACTTCCTCCGTATTTTTGCACATAGAATGCCACTTAAAATTCCTCCTGAAAAAATTATATCCTGGATATTTTTTTATATCGTATTTGAAACTTCAAAATATATAACAGTGGATAACCAAAAATTATATCCTGTTACAATCCCGATTTACCAGTTAAAGACTGATAACGTCATAAAACAATTATTTTTTATTCCCGGGCAGTTAGTCAAAGGGATGGTTTGACTGTTTATACCAATCCGCCAGGGCAGCCCAGCCCTGACGAATAAGTTTTGCATTTTCAGCAGTAGATTCACTAAATTCATCATGATCATCAGCTGGTTTATCGTCCAGTATTAAAAACGGGACCGGATTCTTTACGTGCGTCCGCTTTTGAAGCGGCGTATAATGATCGGGACCGAGCGCCAGTCGAAACTCACCCTGCAGGGCCAGCTCCACCAGGGTGCCCATTACTTCCCTGTCCCATTTTTCAATCATTCTTATCTTTGTCGGAGCATCACCCTCGTGGCCCGCTTCGTCGGGGGCTTCCACATGGACGAAGACCAGCCGGTCTTCGTCCAATACTTTTAGAGCCCGCCGGGCCTTGCCTTTCATGTTTGTATTGTAATCGCCGGTAGCTCCCTCCACTTCCTCCCGGTTCATCCCCACAGCTATGCCCAATCCATTTATTAAATCAACCCCTGCGATAACATTCCCGGCGAGGCCGTAGGATTCTTCAATTGACGGCAGCTGGCGCATTTCGCCACCGCCCCAGGGCCAGATCATATTAGCCGGCTTTTTACCTTCATTTTTTCTCTTTTCATTTACAGGATGTTCTGAAAGTATTTCTTTTGAAGTTTTCATCAATTTTACCAATTCTTCACTTTCTGATCCTTCCGGCCAGAGTTCTTCCAGACGGCGGCCCATTTCATCATGAGGAGGGTAACAGGACATATTTTTAAAATCAGTACTGATCAACAACCCCCGGTAACGTATCCCGGAGCAGAACCGCAAATCATCGCCGCCCAGTTCCCTCTGGAGTGTTTCAAACAACTGCCGGGCTTCTTCCGTGGATAGATTTCCCGCTGAATAATCAACTAAATTTTCATCGTCGGTGGTAACCAGGTTACAGCGAAAAGCAACTTCTCCCGGCTGCAGATTTTCCCCTAAATTCAGAGCCTCAAGTGCTCCCCGTCCCAGGTAATATCTACGGGGATCATAACCCAGCAGAGCCATGTTGGCGATCCCCGAATCAGCCGGACATTCTTCCGGTATATTCTGAAGCCGGTACAACCGGCCCGCCCTGGTTACTCTATCTAAATTTGGGGTTCGAGCCGCCTGGAGAGGAGTCTTCCCGTCCAGTTCTTCCTGGGGCCAATCCGCCATGCCGTCAGGAACAACAAGTAAAGTAGGCGGAGCGCTCACTCGCCTTCAAACCCCTCTTCTATCCGAACCACTTCCGGGCGGGAGCCAATAACATCCAGGCTGGTAATCTCTTCAATGGCTTTTTGCATAGCACCCTCACGGGCCCTATGAGTGGTTAAAATCACCGGTACTTCCTCGTCTTTCTCACCGGAACGCCCGTGTTGTATAACAGTTTCAATACTTATATCCCGGTGGCCCAAAATGCGGGTCACCCGGGCCAGAACTCCCGGCTGGTCAACCGCGCTCAAACGGATGTAATAGCGAGTTTTTATTTCCTCAACGGGAACTGAAGTTAAAGAAGTATTAGAAAAATAATCAGGAGATTCCAGTTCTTTACGCCCCCCGGCCAGATCAACCACATCCGCAATTACCGCACTGGAAGTCGCGGGACCACCTGCTCCTTTCCCATAGAGCATGGAAGGACCCATTGGTTCTCCCTGGAGATAAACAGCGTTATACTCGTTACAAACCGCCGCCAGAGCTGAGTCACAGGGAATCATTGTCGGATGAACCCGGATATCAAGACCACCGTTAACTTTTTTAGCAATTCCCAGCAATTTTATCCGGTAACCCAGTCGACGGGCATCATCAATAATTTCCGGACTAATGTCA
>JBNJDC010000058.1:0-7521 GCA_051744565.1 bacterium | reverse complement strand
CTGGCCTGTCCCGATCCGGGAGCTATAATTTATATTGATCAACAGATGAAAGGAATTAACAACGGAATTTGTAAACGTTGTATGCGCTGCGTAAATGTTTGTCCGGAAACCAAGCAAGGAAAGGCCTTAACCCGGCCTAACAAAGAGGAGGCCCAGGTATGAGCTCTACTAAAACAGAAACAAAAGATTCCGAAGCAGGTGTATCATCTGCTGACCAGGAGACTGTAGTACTTAACGGTAACGATGCAGTGGCTCGCGCTATTGTGCACGTGGGATACGACGGCGAGGGTTATTATCCGATTACTCCTTCCAGTAATGTGGGGGAAGAAGTCGATCGGCTTTATGCCGAGGGAGAAACAGATGTGGATCTTGTCCGGGGGACCAGTGAACTGGCTGCAATCAGTATATCCGCCGGAATGTCACTGGCCGGCGGCCGAGTTGTGGACGTTACTTCCGCCAATGGAGTTCTTCTGAAAGCCGAGGAGATGCCGGCCATCAGTGGGTTGGGTTTGCCCGTGGTATTAAATATTGCCACCCGGGATGTTTCAGCTCCCCTGAACATTAAAAACGGACACAGTGATCTGGCTGCGGCCCTGGGCTGGGGCTGGATGATTCTTCTCGCTCCTTCCGTGCAGGCCGCTTACGATATGAATATTATTGCTCCGCGGCTTGCGGAAGCCGTCAATCTACCCTGCATGGTTGTTTATGACGGTTTTCATACCTCGCACGGGGTAAGAAAGATAAATATTTTTGATTCGAAAGAACCGGTTCAGGATTTTGTTGGTGAGAAACCGGAGCGGCCTTCATTCCTTGATATGGATGACCCGCGAACCTTTGGTCCCTATATGAATGATGACCTTATCAATACTAAAGTTGTGATTGAAGAAAAAATGGAAGAAGCTTCCCGGGTTCTTCCCGAACTACTTGATGAATTTGCCGAGCTTTCCGGCCGGGAGTATAAAGAGGTTATGACTTACGGTTCCGATGGTTCGGGTATCCCGGGAATAACTGCGCTGAATACTGCCTCGGAAACGGCAAAAGTTGCTGTTGATGAATTGGCCGAAGAGGGCCAGCCCTCGCGGTTGATTCAGCCGATGGCCCTGCGTCCTTTCCCGGGGGAAAGTCTACTGGAAGCGGTTGAGGGAATTGATACGCTCACCGTCGCCGAGCGGGTATCCCAATACGGGGCCGGTAATTACCTTTACAATGAACTTGGCGCTCTGCTTCATGAAAATGGCAGGGAAACTGAGTTAATTCAGCGGACCTATGGAGTGGGCGGCCTTAAATTTGACGAGAACGATGCCCGTGAATTGATTGAGCTGGCCCGTGATTATCCGGATATTCCGGAAGAGGAAAAGGGTAAATCATACCACGGTGCCTGGTCGGGCGAGCAAGACCACGAGTTTGAAGAGGTAATGGAACCGATTTCCGAGGATGAATGCCTGGTTACCCTGGATACGGGTGAGGAAAAGAAAAGAGAACGGGTTAACATCCAGGAATTATCTGAAATTCCCAACCGGATTGGCCCGCATTCGGCCTGCCCGGGTTGCGGAATTTTTGCCAACCTCAGTATCTTTCTCAAGGGGATCGAAGGACACGTGGCCGTGGTCTTCAATACCGGTTGCGGGATGGTTGTGACGACCGGCTTCCCGGAAACGTCCTTCAAAATGCCCTACTTCCATAACCTGTTTCACAACGGTTCCAGCAGCGCCACCGGAATTGTTCAGATGTATGAACGGTTCAAACGCCAGGGGAAAATCGATGATGATATTACCGTAATTGTAGTTTCCGGTGACGGGGGCATGGATATCGGGATGGACCAGGTAATTGGTGCCGCCCAGCGAAATGACGCCTTTATCATGCTTGAATACGACAACAAGGGCTACATGAACACCGGCGGCCAGGTCTGTTACTCGGGTATCGAGGGTCAGATCAACTCCAATGCTCACGTTGGCCCGAACCAGGTGGGAAAATCCGGTGCTCACCGGGATTCTCTCGAAATCTTGCGCGGGACTTACGCCCCCTACCTGTTTCACGCGGCAGAATCTAAACCACAGGATATGATTAAAAAGGCCCGTAAAGCCCAGGAATATGTCCGGGACGGTAATTTTGTCTATGGCCGATTTTTCTCGGTCTGTCCCCTGAACTGGGGTATGCCCGCCGTGCAGGGCCAGGATGCCGTGCAAAAAGCTGTGGATAGCTGTATATTCCCCCTCTACGAGGTGGAGGACGGCGAGACAACGATCAATTACGATCCGGAACGGCGCAACAAAAAGATTCCTGTCGAGGAATTACTGCAGAACATGGGCCGGGCCTTTGCCCACCTGAATTCGGAGCAGTATCCCGAGCAACTTCAGAAAATACAGGACGACGTGGACAGTCGCTGGGAACGGATCAAGTCAATGGATGAGACGGAAAACCTGTAAAAAATTCCCGAGATTTTTAAGTTACTTTTTTGTGAAGTTTTGGTTTTCTGACTCCGGTTGATTGCCTGCCTTTATTTTAGCTAACTAAATCCTGAATTTTAAAAATACTCGCATTCTGTCTTCGGGGCAGAATGCGGGTATTTATTCTTTTGTAATTATTGGAAAGTTATTTCTTGACTTTATAACAATATAGTTATATACTACTTAAGAAATGAAAGGAGAGATAAAAAATGACCCAGGGTAAGGATGAAATTCCCGAGGAATATATTGAGCGGATTTCCAGTGTATTTAAAGCTTTTGGTCATCCTCTGCGGTTGAAGATAGTTCGTATTTTGCGAACCGGAGAAAAGAACGTAAAAGAGCTGACCGAGTTGTTGAACTGCAGCCAGGCGAATATTTCAAAACATCTCAAGGTGCTCCAGGAAAATAATATCCTTGAGCGCAAGAGCGAGGGCACCAGCAGTATCTACCGGCTGGCCGGTGATGATGTTCTTGATATCTGCAGCAGTGCCTGTGATTATATTCAAAAAGTGATTGAAAAGGAAACGGAGTATTTTAATCAGGTGAATGAAAGTGGTTCTATCTTTTAAATTTAGTTATAAGGAGGAAACTTATAATGAGTGACGTTGTAGAGGTTAGCGACGAAGAGTTTGAACAGGAAGTAATTGAGAAGTCGGAGGAAGAAAAGGTTGTAGTTGATTTCTGGGCCGAATGGTGCCAGCCCTGTAAAATGCTTGGTCCCCGCCTGGAAGAGATATGCGAGGATGAAGGGGTTCGCCTGGTTAAGGTGAATGTTGATCAGAACAAGCAACAGGCCCAGAAGTATGGAGTTCGCGGTATCCCTGCTGTAAAATTATTTAAAGACGGCGAGCTGGCCGATGAATTCACCGGAGTTCAACCGGACGAGAAGGTTCGGCAGTTTGTGCAGGATTAAAACTATTCTTTTCCAGGGCCCAGGTTTAAGATAATATGTAAACCGAAGGCGATGGCTGAAAATCTGATTCCCTGCCGCACCGGGGAGCGTATTTCAGGGACGGCCTGTTCTTTACGATATATATTCGTTGATCAGGGCCCTTATTTGTCTGAAAAGGGTTTGCTGGGAAAGTACAACTAAACACATTTTTGACGGAGGAAGTTTCAACAGTCAGAGGAGGATTTTAAGATGGAATTTTCATGGCGCAGTGCTTTGTCGCGGTTTAGCTGGGATCATCCGTATCTTGTTTTTGGGTTGGTGGTTGTCCTGACCGGGTTTATGCTCCTTCAATTTCCGGGGATAGAAATTAACACGGACCCCGAGGATATGCTCCGGGAGGATCATCCCGCCCGGGTCCTGGATCGTAAAATAGAGGAAGATTTTTTCCTCCATGATATGGTGGCCGTAGCCCTGGAACCACCGGAAGGCGAGAAGGAAATAAACTCCCGCCGTCTGCAGGTGCTATATGACCTGGTAAAGATGGTTGAAAAAGAGGAGGGGGTAGTCTTCCAGGATATATTAAGTGTTTACACCAGCGACGATATTGAAGCTGTGGGGGGAAGTATAAATGTTGATCAGTTTTTGCGCAGTCCGCCCCCAAACAATGAAGAGGTCCAGAACCTGATCGATCGGGTAGAAAAGCACCCGGTCCTGGCGGATATGGTTTTGAACCGTGAAACGGGGGGGATGGCCCTGTTTGTGCCGATAGAGGAGAAAAAATACAGTTATTCGCTGAGCCAGTCCATCCAGCAGTTCTGGTCCGAGCATGACCAGGCGGAGGGAAAAATTCACGTGACCGGTCTGCCGGTTGCCGAGCAGACGTTTGGCCACAAGATGTTCCAGCAGATGGCCACTTCAGCTCCGATGGCTTTTGTGGTTATCGGTATCCTGATGCTCCTGTTTTTCCGCTCCTTCAGCCTGGTTTTCTGGGCCCTGTTCCAGGCGGTAATTACAGTCCTGTGGACGATGGGGGGATTGATCGGGCTGGGATTTGAAATACATATCATGAGTTCCATGATCTCAATATTTTTACTGCCGATTGCCGTGGTCGACAGCATACATATTTTAAGTGATTTTACCGACAGGGTGACCCCGGATTCTTCAAGTCGCAACTCCCTGGCGGTGGTTTACGAGGAAATCTTCTTTCCTATATTATTTACCAGCCTGACTTCCGCCGCCGGTTTTATGTCGCTAAGCTTTACCGGGATACCACCGGTGCGAGTTTTTGGACTGGCCGTGGGCAGCGGGATATTACTGGCCTTTTTTACCACCCTGACCATCCTGCCGGCGGGAGCATCCCTCTGGCAGCCTAATCCCCGGACTAAAAAGGGCAGCGAGTCCTGGATCGGCCGCTTTGTCAGCTGTTGTACTGACTGCGGTTGTGCAGTGCGTGATTATCCGAAGACCATCCTTGCTGTTGGCCTGGTCATTGTTTTACTGGGTCTGTACGGGATGACCATGATTGAAGTTAATGACAATCCTACCCGCTGGTTTTTAAGCGGCCATCCGATCCGCCAGGCGGATAAGTATTTTAACAATGCCTTTGCCGGTTCTTATCCCGCCTACATGGTCCTGGAAAATGAATCTGCGGACGGTTGGTATTCTCCGGAGAGTTTGCGGGAACTGGACCGGGTAACGCGAAAGATTCAAGAAATGGAAGAAGTTGGAAAGACAACTGCCCTGCCCGGTATTGTGAATAAGATACATGACGAACTGTATGGGGGAGAGGCTGAACAAAAATTCCCCACGACGGTGCCGGCAGTTAAACAGTATTTGCAACTTTATGAAAATAGCGGTAATCCCCAGGATTTGTTTCGGCTGGTTACTTCGAACGGCCAGCGGGTTAACGTCTGGTTTCACCTGAAGAGTGGGGATAACCAGGTTATGTCCCGGGTGAAAAAACGGACGGAAGAAATAATAGGTTTATCCGACCTGCAACTTGCCAGGAAACCCGACTGGGGCGGAATTACCGTGGTCAACCTGATCTGGCAGCAGGTGATGGTTTCCGGGATGGCCTGGGCCCTGGCCAGCAGTTACGTGGTAATATTCATAATGATGCTGTTGTTGTTTCGCAGTTTTCGCTGGGCTCTGCTGGCTCTTGTTCCCCTTACTTTCACCCTGGTCGTTGTCTATGGCCTGGTTGGCTGGGTGGGCAAGGATTACGATATGCCGGTGGCCGTACTTTCGGCCCTGAGTATCGGGGTTGCCGTTGATTTCGCCATACACTTCATTCAGCGGGGCCGGCAGATTATAGATGAGGTATTTATATCTGGAATTGAAGAACCTTATTCTGAAATGTGGCCGGAAGTTCGCGAATTAATTTCCGGTGAACCCTCGCGGGCAATAGCCCGGAATGCAATAGTTATCGCGGTTGGATTTACTCCGCTTCTGGTTGCACCGCTGCGTCCCTACGTGACTGTTGGGGTGTTCATGATGTTAATAATGGCACTCTCGGGAATTGCCACGTTAATTGGCTTATTTGCTCTGTTTGAAACGTTTCATCCTTATCTTGTTGCCAAAGTGAAGGAGGAGTAATTATGACTGTAGAAGAAGCTCTGCGTTTAACTGCCGGAATAGTGGTTGGAGTTTCAGTATTACTTGCTGTTTATCATTCGCCCAACTGGCTCTGGCTGACCGGATTTGTTTCCTTGAATTTGATTCAATCAGCTTTCACCGGGACATGCCCGGCAAAATGGTTTTATGGTAAATGTGGATTAGATTCTGTGGATAAAGACAATAACCCTGCAAAGGAGGAATAAAATGAAAATTTTTAAATCGATAGTTGTTCTGTTTTCAGTAGTTATTTTGCTTGTGGCCGGCCAGGTTAATGCCGAGGAGCCCGACGCCGAGAAGCTTGCTAATGAATCGTATCAGACAGCTTATTTACCCGGAGATGACGTGCGCTGGCATGCTAAAATGCAGATTGAAGATGAACAGGGTAACGTCAGAACAAGGGAACTTACAATTTTGCGCAAGGATGTGGGCGACGACCGGCAGAAATATTATTCCTATTTTCGCGAACCGGCTGATTTGCAGGGTATGGTTTTTATGGTTCATACCCGACCTGGTGAGGATGACGATCGCTGGCTCTATCTGTCGGCAGTGGATATGGTCCAGAGGATTACCGGGCGGCAGAAACGGAACAGTTTTGCCGGTTCGAATTTCACCTACGAGGATATGACCGGCCGTCATCCCGACCAGGATACTTTCACCTACATAGGGATGGATCATATTGACGGGGAAACCGTGGATATCATCCGCGGGAATCCTAAAGACAAGGACCTGGTTGAGTTTTCTTATTACGAAATGTATATTTCTCGCCAGACCAAGCTGCCGGTTAAAGGAGTATTTTATACGCCCGGCGGCGATAAACACCGAACGCTCAGCCTGGAGGAGTGGGAGGAAATTGATGGCTACGTAACTCCTACGGTCCAGAAAGCCGTAAACCATCGCACTGGCGGTCATACTATCGCCGAGATGAGTAAAATTGAGTATAACCTGGGAATAGAGGAAAATGTTTTTACGGAACGTTACCTGCGCCGGCCGCCCACCCGGTGGATACAACCGTAAAGGAGGGTTGAAGATGAAATTATGTGACTATCCGAAACTGGCAACAGCTCTGTGTTTACTTGTTTGTGGGGCCCTGGTGCTATCATTTTCCAGCTCCGCAGTCCTGGGAAACGTTAACCTCGAGGGTTACGTGGAACCGGCCCTGGGAGTTCGCTACAACAACGACGGCCCGGTGGAGCAGCGCAATGTCCTCAAGGAGACCCGGGCTTTGCTGGAGAACAGCTGGTATGGTAGCGCCGGCTCCCAGTTGACCCTGCGCGGATTGATCAAACACACGGATGGAGAAGATGCCGACCTGAACTTGCGGGAAGGTTCAATAATGGTTCCCCTGGGCCACAGTTATGACCTGACCGCCGGCCGGCAGGTTTTGAGCTGGGGACCGGCCCGTTATGAGTTTGTTAACGACCGGTTCAGCAAGGACTACCGGTCGTTTTTCCTGGGGAGGGACCTGGAGTATTTGAAAGCCCCCAACGACGCCCTCAGATTGGCCGGTTACTGGGACCTGTTTAATTTTGACCTGGCGCTGATGCCGGAGTTTGAACCGGACAGAAC
>JBNJDC010000057.1:0-7703 GCA_051744565.1 bacterium | reverse complement strand
TCAAGTTCCAAATAAAGTATTTTGATTCCCTTGCTGACATCATTGACGAGCAGGGGGATAATTCAATAAAATGAATATGTATATAATTTTTCTACCTGGAGTGTTTATAATGAGCAAAAATGAGGACAAAAATAAAAAAAGTACTAAAACAAAAACAAAATCAGAAGCTAAAATTAAAATTAGCGGGAAACAAAGTGAGAACAGTCCACGGCGAGGCTGTGAAATTATACGGGATTGCCTGGTCAAACAGGGAGTCCAAAACATATTTGGTTATCCCGGTGGAGCAAGCATGGAAATTCACCATGCCCTTGATCGAACTGATGAAGTTGATGTAATTCTCACCCGGCACGAACAGGGAGCCGCTTTTGCTGCCGGTGCTTATGCCCGGGTTACCGGGAAGCCCGGAGTCTGCATGGCCACCAGTGGTCCGGGAGCAACTAACCTGATCACCGGAATCCAGGACGCTATGATGGATTCAATTCCCCTTGTGGCTATTACCGGCCAGGTTCCTACTACAATGATCGGGATGGACGCTTTCCAGGAATCAGACATTGTTGGGGCCACCCAGCAAATGACCAAGCACAACTACCTTATCCAGGATATTGATGATATTCCTGAAATTTTCAACGAAGCCTTCTATATAGCTAATTCAGGCCGTCCGGGTCCGGTATTAATTGATGTTCCCAAGGATATCCAGCAGGATTATACTATTCCCAACTTTGATAAAAAAATCCAGAGGCCGGGTTATGATCCCAACTACGAACCAAATTTGCGCCAGATAAAGGCAGCCGCCCGGGCAATAAAATCAGCTCATAAACCGGTTATTTATGCAGGGGGCGGAGTTGTCTCCGGGGAAGCTTCCGAAGAATTGCGGGAACTGGCTGATAAAACAAATATCCCGGTTACCACAACAATGACCGGGCTGGGGGCCTACCCTGAAGATAAAGATAATGCTCTGCACATGCTCGGTCACCACGGTACAGAATATTCCAACCTTGCCATCTCCCAGGCCGACCTGTTGATTGCCGTCGGTGTTCGCTTTGATGACCGGGTTACCGGTAAAGTGGAAGAATTTGCCAAACACGGCAAGATAATCCATATTGATATTGATCCTGCGGAAATTAACAAAAATAAAATAGCCGACATTCCGATCACAGGTGATTCCCGCCGGACTCTCGAGGAATTAAATAAAATTGTGGAACCCGGAGACTACGAGCAATGGCGGGAACAAATCCAGGAGTGGAAAGAAAACCGTCCGCTGCGCTACAAGGATGAAGAAAAAGCAATAAAACCGCAGTATTTATGTGAAAAAGTAAGTGAAATGACTTCCAATGACACTATAATTACTACCGGCGTCGGTCAACACCAGGTTTTTGCTGCCCTGCATTATACCTTTAAGGAACCCCGAACCTGGGTGAGCAGTTGCGGGCTTGGTGCAATGGGTTTTGGCCTACCGGCTACTATAGGAGCCAAATTGGCCTTTCCCGACCGGGAAGTAATAAATATCGATGGTGATGGCAGTTTCATGATGAATATCCAGGAGTTAGCCACCCTTGTTCAGCACGACCTGGGCGCAAAAACGATTGTGTTAAATAACTACCACCTGGGAATGGTGGTTCAGTGGGAAGATCGTTTTTATGGCGGCCACCGCGGAGATACTTACATTGGCGACCCCCCGGTCGATTTCGTTAAAATTTGCGAAGGGTATAACGTAGATGCCGACCGGGTGCAGAAAAAAGAAAACTTAGAGGACGCACTGGAAAAACTAATCGAACACCCGGGCCCCTACGTGCTGGAAGCATTAGTTCCCCACGAAGAACACGTCCTCCCGATGATACCTTCCGGGGGAACAATTGACGATATGATTGTGCCCGATTTGTAAGTTTCAAGGGAATAGAGATTGTATGGAGAATGGAGAATAGAGATTAAGAAATTGAGTTGAAAAAACTTAAAAACCCGGTGGCGAAGTAAGTTCAAAACCTGGATCCCTTCAAGCAACAATAAACAGTAGCTGTTAATGTATCATCCCGGTCTTGCCCTCAACTATTCTCTATTTTCTATTCTCCATTCTCTGTTCTCTATTCACTACTCAGTTTTCTACCTCAATAACATGCATAAAGTTTGTTACCCCGGCTTTTGACAGCGGCAATCCCGCCAGAAGAACAATCCGGTCGCCGGGAGTAGCCAGCCCCTGTTTTTTGGTAACTTCAACCGCTTCTTCAATTAACCTGTCCGTACTCTCAATCATCTCCAGGGAACAGGCGCGCACATTCCGGTAGAGAGACAACTTCTGCCGGGCTGTTTTTGAAGGACAGAGAGCAATTATGGGCGGCTCAATATCAGTGTTTGAAGCCAGGCGGGCCGTGAAACCGGAAAAAGTCGGAATAACTAAAGCAACAGCATCCAGCTGATTGGCTGTGCGGGTGGCAGCCAGACAGGTACTTACCGCTACGGGCTGCTCATTTTTCCCCTTTACCGCCGTCAAGCCGGCTGTCCGGCGCCCAAAATCTTGTTCGGTGGCCGTAACAATCTCATCCATGGTTTTTATTGCCCGCAGAGGATAATCGCCCACCGCAGTTTCACCGGAAAGCATGACAACATCCGAACCATCAATTACCGCATTGGCCACGTCCGAGGTCTCCGCCCGGGTGGGCCGGGGATTATGAATCATTGTTTCCAGCATCTGGGTGGCGGTAATAACAATCCGCCCCCGCTTATTTGCCCGCTGGATAATCTGTTTCTGATAAAACGGTACCCGCTGGGGAGAAATTTCAACCCCCAGATCTCCCCGGGCCACCATTACACCTTCCACCACGTCAATTATGGACTGTAGATTATCAAGCGCCCGGCGGTGTTCGATTTTTGCAATAAGATCCATCGGCCGGCCGGAATCATCAATAATTTCCCGAACAGTCTCAAGATCCTCCGCCCGGCGAACAAAAGACAGAGCCACCATGTCAAAATCCTCTTCAACTATTCCTTCCAGGTCCTGGCGGTCTTTCTCCGTAAGCGAGGAGACTTTTAACTCGCTGTCAGGAAAGTTCACCCCTTTCCGGCTCCATAAAATGCCGCCTGTAATAACCTCGCCAATCAAATATTTGCCCCGGCGGTCTGTAATTCTAATCTGGACCATTCCGTCATTTATATAAATATCTTCCCCGGGTTCAACTTCTCTGGCCAGATCGGAATAAGAAATAGGCAGGGCCGGATAATAATCAGGCGGGCTGGACCCCGACTCATATATCCATACCTCCTCGCCTTCTTCCAGCGAGAGTTCATCCACCTCCAGTTCACCAACTCTAATTTTTGGTCCCTGGAGATCGGCAAGTACCGCCACCGGTTTGTTTAATTGTTCGGAAAGCTCACGGATGGCCCGCAGGGTTTTTCGGTACTGGTCAATATCCCCGTGACTGAAATTGAATCTAAAACCGTTTACTCCCTGCTGTATCGCCCGGCGCAATGTATCTCTATCCCAGAGCGCGGGGCCAACAGTGGCAAGGATTTTACATTTTCGGTAAGAGTTTTTCATTAATTGCTCTGTTCCCGGGAAAGTCAAACGTGACGATCGGCAACCACGGCGGCGCAATACGCTTCCGGTTTTGTGCGCACCGTGTAGCCGTTTCCCCGGATCATCCCTACAATCTCATTGATCATAGTCCGGGTGGGACCGTTGGAACCGATATCCACATGAATTTCCCAATCAATATCAAATTTATCATCCATAAGTTCAAGTTTATCCCCGAGGTCCGAGGTAAGCCGGGTGGCCAGTTTCAGACTCCGCTGCGCTTCGGTATAGATACGGGGGCGCAGTGCTTCAAATTTTCTTTCGTAGAAACGGTCCCAGAAATACCGTCCACCGTGTCCTACCCGTTGAATAGCCACCACGCTAACAAAAGAGGAACAATCGTTCAACTGACAGGAATCGGTTCCCACCGTTAGCAGGTAGGATTTATCAGGGGCCCGGCGCAGATAATCCAGCAGCTCCTCCAGAAAGTCCTCCCCCTCCAGGCGACCGGAAGTGGGGTTTTTAAAACTATAATCCATAAATCTCACCGGCTTCCCTGCAAGATTATACAGATGCTAAACTTTGATTTTATTGGAAAATGATATCCTTTGCAAGGATAAAGTTGACTAAACTTTATATTTTTTCCTGAGAGGTGTAAATTTATCATTTTTTGCTATACTGATGAAGATATAATTTTTTATTCAACATTCATAGAATAATTTTTATCAAATCGAAAAGGGTATCTATAATGAGTATCAATTTTTCCAAACTTCACGGACTGGGTAACGATTATATTGTTATCGACGAACGCGATAATGTAATAATTGAAGAAAAACAAAAATCAAAATTTGCCCGCCAGGTCTGCCGGCGTGGATTTTCTGTGGGAGCTGACGGAGTTCTTTTCCTGGATAATTTTCGCAATAATGGAGTTCAAATGAGAATTTTTAACGCTGACGGTTCAGAAGCCGAATCCTGCGGGAATGGGCTCCGCTGTGCCGCCTATTTTCACCATGGAATCGATAAACCCGGGGAAAGCAGCTTCCAGATCAATCTTCCGTTAGCCTCACCGGTTAAAGCCATGGTTGAGTTAAAATCCCCTCCGGTTGCCCGGGTGACTCTCGAGATGGGAAAAACAGAAAAATATTTATCAAAAGAAAAGTTAACAATAGAGGATAAAACTCTAAATTTTCATTCTATAAACGTGGGCAACCCCCACGCAGTATTCTTTCTCAGCGAAAACGAATTTTTACCGGCCCAACTCGAGGAAATTGACCTGGACGGGCTGGGAGAAAAAATTCAAGCACATTCCCGTTTTGAGAATACCGGTGGAATTAACGCCGAATTTGTAACTACCAATCGCGAAGGCGACGCCCGAATGCGAGTGCACGAGCGTGGGGTAGGGGAAACTACCTCCTGCGGAACCGGCAGCGTGGCTGTCGCCCGAGCTATCGTGAAAACGGGGCTGGCTGATGGCTGGATAGAGGTCGATCAGCCCGGAGGAACGCTACAGATCCATCCGGAGGAGGGAAAACTGGCCGGACCGGCCGAGTTTTCCTACAGTGGTTCTATGCCGGGGAATTTTGAAATAAAGAAAAATATATAATGTCCTTCCGTAAACACCGTTTCAAAAATGATAATTTTGCCTGGATGCAGCGAAATGAAAAGGGTACAGTCACGGCACTGTTTGATACCACGAAAGAAATAATAATTAATCCTAAAAAGTTTTTTAGAAAGTTAAATCCCGCGGGAGATTTAAAAAATGATCTCTTCTACGCAGCAATCATGGGTTCAATCCCCGCAATTATATTTTTTATTATCTTTACTATTTTATCTATCTACGGGGTAAGCGGATGGGCACAAACTTATGCTTCTACGACCGGATTAAATTTTAATTCAATATTCAATGGTTTTTTCATTACTATTTTTACTCCCCTGCAGGTTGTTATTGGCTTGTTATTTGGCGGGGCAATAGTTCACCTGTTCCTGCGTTTTATCGGCTGGAAGGGGGCACCATTTGCCGGAACAATCCGGGTTTTCAGTTACAGCACTGCTGCTGGACTGATCGCTATTTTTCCGCTTCTTGGCGGAATCATCGGGGCAATATGGGGGATCGCCCTGCAGGTCACCGGACTCAAAGCCACTCATAAGTTAACCACGGGAAAAGCTCTGCTGGCTATTTTCTCCCCCTTATTGATCACCTTCATCCTGTCCGCCGGGGCCGTAACATTGTTTGTAATTTTTTCCGGTCTTATATTTTAACTGTTCTTTTTATAGGAGCCACAAACCTTACAATCTTTACGCCGGGATATATCCAGCCGATTAAACTCAAGTTCAAATCCATTCACACAGAGCAACTGTCCAAAAAGAGCAGGCTCCTCCCCAAGAAGTATACGAACAACTTCAGCAACCTGCATAGTCCCAATAAGACCGGGCACCATACTGACCGGCCCGGGACGGTCAGTGCTGCTGTCCTCATCCAGCTGAGGATACAGACAACGGTAGCAGGGGCCCTTCTCCGGCAAAAAGGTGCTCGCCTGCCCTTCATACCGATATACAGCCCCGTGAACCAGGGGTAATTCATATTTAAGAGCCAGTTTATTCATCAGGAGGCGAGTGGAATAATTATCAACCGCATCTACAATAATATCGTAATTATTAGCAGACAAAATTTCCGGGGCATTTTTTTTGGTTAGCGACTGGTCCCAGACATCAAATTCAATTTCAGAGTTTAACTTTTGCAGTCTCCTTGCCGCAAGGGGAGCTTTTGCTTTCCCCACTTCGCCTTCAGTATAAAGAATCTGCCGCTGAAGGTTTGAAATTTCCAGTTTATCACCATCAACAATTCCGATATTTCCAACCCCCAGGGCAGATAAATAGTACAGAATTGGCCCCCCCAGGCCGCCGGCACCAATAACAAGAACACCGGCGGATAATAACTTTTCCTGGCCTTCTTCCCCAATCTGTGGAACCTGAAGATTACGGCTGTAGCGTTCTTTTGGCCGCCCGGATAAACTCAATTTTAATAATCACTCCAGATGATAAATTATTGACACGAACAATCTTTGTGGATAACCTTATCAACAATTATTAAATATTAAACTATTTATCGGAGGTAACTATGTCTTATCCTGAATTTTTAGGTGAACAGCGAGAAAAAAACGAAGCACTTGATCAAATTTGCAACGTATTTGAAGATACCGGTAATCAAAATTTTCTTATTTATACTCACGATGATCCGGACGGAGTAGTAGCCGGGGCAATACTTGCCCGTTACCTGGAAAGAACAGGTAAAGATTTCACACTGGAAATGCCCCATACCTTTGAACTGGAAACAGGTCGGGTCAAGAAACGACTGGAAGAGGAAGCTTCCAAATACGATGCCCTGGTTATCATGGACAAGGGCACACTTGCCCAGTACGACGAACTTACTGAACTGATTGATCCCGTAATAGTTATTGATCACCACTATACTGCCGGAGAACCGGAGGATTGTCTGCTTTACAACCCGGACGGTGCCTGCAGCAGCGGTCTTCAGGCGCACATGATTGTCAGCTTAATCGATGAGACTGACGATTATGACGATTTCCTGGCCCTGGTTGCCCTGCGCTCGGACTGGACAATCCGGCCGCTAAAAGATCAAATCCCCGAGTTTGTACAACCTTTCTACGAACAGGCAAAACAGAATTTTGAACACCTGCTTGAACCGCTAAAATCTCGTCCCACCTGGATGGAAATTGATCAGCGGGAGGAAACACTGCTTCTAAACCAGATTTCGGAGCTTACATTTGCTGTTTCCGGGGGGGGATTTTCCTATTTCTACGGCGATCGGGACGAGGAGCTGGCAGAAATTGACGCCTCTTACCTCTGTTATGAAGATCTGCTGGAAATGGGAGAAACACAGGTAGATCTATCATCTATCCAGAGCCTGGAGGACATGATTGAACTTTTCCCCCACGCAGACCTTGTCGGAAGAATATTTGAATATTTTAAAGAAGACTGGGATTTTAGTCTTGAACTCTTTGAATCGGCAATGTTTTTCGGGGAAATGGGCCCCTGTGACGTCTACCTGTTTACCGGCGAGGACACGCCCCTGATGCCCATGGTGGGTAGCGTCAAGCTGGGGAAAATTTCCCGGGCCAATAACGACAAACCAACCGTAATGGTTATGCCGCTCGGGTGCAAGGGACAGGAAGGATGC
>JBNJDC010000056.1:0-7710 GCA_051744565.1 bacterium | reverse complement strand
ACGAGGTGATAAAAATGGGTGAATCAGCAAAGCGAATCAATTTAACCCTGTCGAAAGAGAAATACGATTTACTTAAGGAACTGGCCGAAAAACAGGATACCTCCATGGCCAGTCTGGTCGAGGATTTCATGGACGTGGGAATGGAACTTTTTGAGGACATTGGCCTGGCGGAAATTGCCGGGGAACGCCTGGAAGAAGAGCCGGACGAATGGCTAACCCTGGATGAATTATAGGCTAAGAGTTCATCCGCGAGTCAGTAAAGATTTTTCCAAACTTGATCCACCAATTGCCACCCGTATCAAAAAACGGATCAAAGAGCGTTTGTCCAACCGCCCGGATTATTTTGGTGAACCCCTGCGTGGAACTCTGAAGGGATTGTGGAAATTCAGGGTTGGTGATTACCGGGTTGTTTACCGCGTAGATGCAGAAAAAAAGATTATAAATATTCTAGCGGTTTCCCACCGAAAGGACGCTTACCAGCGCGTTAAAAGAAGGATGAGTTTGTAGTTTTAAACTAATAAACAGATAATTGATATTTCTCTCCTTTCCCTGCGGTCCCCGCTAATTTTGTCCGCCCCGCCATCAGAAACGGGCGTTAATTTACCAGCCGATTGCTGGCGATCAGCCGGGGAATCCCTTTCCAGTCTGCTGAAATTTTCAGCATTTCAAACCCAGGGGAGAAGAAGGGGGGGATGTAGTGGATAATCAATATTATGATGAAAGAAGGGGGAGGAGAGAGGAGGGAAGCAGCGGGGGGATACAGGCCGATTGTTTCTTGTTTATTCCTTCGGTGGGGCCTATAATCGAAGTGGTAGTTATCCGGTAGAAGTTGAATAACTTCAAACCACAGAAGATGAAGTGGACAAATCGTTAAATATCTGACGGGGAGCGATAACGTGTTATACGAAGACGAAGTCGAACACAGCGATCTGCCCACGTCCCCCGGCGAACTTGAACTAATTGAAGGTTATACCTATCACCCGACGGAACTTCAGTTGATTGACTACGGGGAAGAGGAACTTACGGAAAAAATAATTGAAGAACCCCACCAGGTAAAAAAATACATTGATTCCGAATCGGTTACCTGGCTCAATGTAAACGGTCTGCAGGATACAGCCGCTCTCGAACAGATTCGGGACTTGTTTCAAATTCATCCCCTGGTCCAGGAGGATTTGATTCGACCCTACCAGCGCCCTAAAATCGAAAAGTTTGAGGATCATTTTGTCATTATTCTCCAACTGTTTCACCCGGAAAATCCCCAGGATACTGAACAAATATTGCTGGTTCTCGGGGAACATTACCTGGTTACGTTCCAGGAGTTTGCCGGGGACGTGTTCGATCCGGTTCGGAAAAGAATCAGGGGTGGTCGAAGCCGGATCCGGACGAACGGACCGGATTACCTCGCCTACGCTTTGCTTGATGCTGTTGTCGATTCTTACTTCCCGCTCCTGGAAAAGATGGGGGATGATCTTGAGGAGCTTGAAGAACAGATAATAAAGGATACTTCCCGGGATCTAATTGAAGAAATCCACGAGAAAAAGCAACACCTGATGATTTTGCGCCGTTCATCCTGGTCCCAGCGGGAAATGCTCGCCCAGATTCAGCGCGAGGACAACGTCTATATATCGGATGAAACACAGGTTTATTTTCGGGACGCGTATGATCACGCCATTCGGATACTGGATATTATTGAATCATACCGGGAGATGACCGCCTCACTGCGAGATCTTTACATGACCACGATTTCCAACCGGATGAACGAAATCATGAAAATCCTCACGATTATCGGTTCAATTTTTCTCCCCCTGACCTTCATTGCGGGAATTTACGGGATGAATTTCAATCCGGAAGTCTCTCCCTGGAACATGCCGGAGCTGAACGCATACTGGGGTTATCCTGCCGTTGTTGCGCTCATGATTGTCCTGGCACTGGGAATGGTTGTATTTTTCAAGAAAAAGAACTGGCTGTAATAAGAACAGAAGGACCAGCTAAAAATCAAGTTATCATTCGATACGTTATTGTTATTTATCCGGTTTGTTCACCACAATGTGGTTAAGCATCTGTTTGCTGGGGACTGGAATAATTCGCGAGGGAAAGTATTTAACAATTTTTATTTTACTCTAAAGATCATTAGTCAGCCTCTAATCTATTCCTGGAGATATTTATTTTCGTTTCTTGCTGGAAAAAGCAAGTAATTATCGGCAAAATTATTAATCAATAGATCAAAAAGTTCGGGGGAATATTCATTTTGTTTCGTTTGTATTAATGTAGCTATGTTAAAAGTATTAACGACTTAAAAATTATTGGAGATGTTAAAAAATGGATCATAAAAGAATCCTGCTCGGGATTTTAATTGTAGCAGTGGTTCTGATTGCGGGATATTATCAGTTTAATGGCGATACCGGGGCGAAGAAGGCGGAATATAGGAAAACTGAAGTCAAACGCGGAAATTTGACGCGGGTGGTTACTTCAACAGGAAGGGTAGTTTCTAATTTTGATGTGGAAATAAAGAGTAAGGCCACCGGCGAGGTAGTAAATCTCCCTTATGCCATGGGAGATGTGGTTGAAAAAGGGGATTTGTTGATGGAATTGGACCCCGAGGATGAGCAACGCCGTCTTCGCCAGGCGGAAATTGATCTTGAAGTTTCAGAGGCCCGCCTTGAGGACGCTCGTCGCCATAAGCAGAGGGTGAAAGAGTTGTACAGGGAGGGACATGAAAGCCTGGAAACTCTTGAAGATGCCCGTTTGAGCCTGGTGGAAGCTAAAACTCAGTATGAACGCAATCAAATTGAACTGGATCTGGCCCGGACGAGACTCGATGAGACGAAACTTCATTCACCAATGGAGGGAGTGGTTAGTGAACGCTTTGTCCAGGTGGGCCAGATAATTACGTCCGGTGCCTCGGAAACAGCGGACGGAACTCCGATCCTGAAGTTGGCGGATCATGAGCCGTTATTTGTATATGCTTCGGTTTCTGAAAATGAGATTGGCCGCGTATCGGTGGGGGATTCCGTAGAAATAACCGTAGATGCTTATCCGGACCGTGTTTTTTGGGGGGAAGTTATCAGACTGGCTCCTTCGGGGACCGTGGAAGGTAATGTGGTTACTTTTGAAACAAGAATAAAAATTACCGATGAGAATTTTGAACTATTGCGCCCCCAAATGACTGCCAATGTTGATATTATGGTTGAAAAACAAACCGATGTTTTAACCCTGCCAGTGGCAGCGGTTGAATACCGGTCCGGTGATCGCTTTGTTCGCCGCTATGACAAACAGAATGATGAATTTGAAGAACTTGAGGTGGAAGTTGGGCTGGAAACGGTGAATAAAATAGAAATTATATCCGGGCTTGAAGTCGGTGACAGGGTGATGCTTAACCCGGAACTCGCCGATAAAGACTGGGAAGATGAAGAAGATGGTGGCCGCCGTCGGGGAATATTTTGATGGGAAAAGATGAAAAAGTAATAAGTCTGGAAAATTTGGTAAAGACCTATACCATGGGAGAAGAAAATATTGTTCATGCCCTGGATGGGATTTCATTTGAGATTAGCCGGGGGGAAATGGTAGCGATAACCGGTCCTTCGGGTAGTGGCAAATCAACATTGATGAATATTATTGGCTGTTTGGATCGGCCCGATAGTGGTCGATATATCCTGGCCGGTGATGATGTTTTTTCTTTCCCCGACAATAAACTGGCTCGCCTGCGTAACCGCCGAATTGGTTTTATATTTCAAACTTTCAATCTTCTCCCACGAATAAGTGCCCTGGAAAATGTGGAGCTACCGCTTATTTATGGAGAAGTCTCCAATGCTCGCGAGCAAGCCGCAAAGGCCCTGGAATCGGTGGGACTGGGTGATAGGATGAACCATGCCCCAAATCAACTTTCCGGTGGGCAGCGGCAAAGAGTAGCTGCTGCCCGGGCAATAGTTACCGATCCTGACATTTTGCTGGCTGATGAACCGACCGGGAACCTGGATAGTGAGACCGGTGTTGAAATTCTCGAATTATTTGGAGAATTAAATGATATGGGGCGGACATTGGTCATTGTAAGTCATGATCCCAGGGTAGCTTCTACCTGTCCGCGAGAAGTTTCCCTGCTTGATGGCCAATTAAAGAATAAAGCTGCAGAGGTGGAACCCGGTGCTGCTGTGGAACACACTTAAAATATCTTTTAAATGCCTTTGGGCTCATAAATTGCGTTCTTTTTTAGCAATGCTGGGGATAATTATTGGAGTTGGTTCAGTTATTACCATGCTGGCCCTGGGAAGTGGAGCGCGCGAGGATATTATGAGCCGGATGGAAGCAATGGGCGCTGATCTTATTACGATCAGCCCGGGCCATCGACGTTTTGGAGGACGGACAGGCGGAGAATATGAGTCTTTACGGGTGGGAGATGTTGCGGCTATAAGAGAAAATATGCCGGGTATCAAACGTATTAGTCCCAGTGTCCAGGAAAATTCAACAATTACTTACCGGGCTGAAAATACAAATTCGACCGTCCTGGGTACTGCGGCCAATTATCTGCAAATTCGTAATTTTGAAATAAATACCGGGCGGATGTTTTCCGATCAGGAAGTGGCCCGCCGGGCTCGGGTGGGGGTGATTGGCCCGGAAACCGCGGGTGAATTTTTTGATAAACCGGGAGAAGCCCGCGGCAAAAAAATAAGGGTTGGACATGTAAATATCCAGGTGGTGGGAGTTCTTAAGTCCAAGGGAGATATGGGCTGGTTCAATCCGGACGATCAGATTGTTGTTCCTTATACTACTGCAATGCATCAGATGTTTGGTAAAAATTATCTGGATGGGATAGATATCCAGGTGGAGCCTGCCCGGATGCACCGGGTGGAAGCAGGGATAAATAACTTGCTCAAAAAACGTCACCTTGTTTATCACCAGGAAGAGTTGCCCTTCCGGGTTCGTAATATGGCTGAAAGAGTGGAGGCAGCGGCAGAAACGGCCGGTACCTTTTCTTTTCTTCTGGGAGGTATAGCGGCAATTTCACTGTTCGTGGGCGGAATAGGAATTATGAATATTATGCTGGTAACCGTGACCGAACGAACCCGTGAAATTGGTGTTCGTAAAGCAGTTGGTGCTCGCCGCCGTGATATATTAACCCAGTTTTTGCTGGAATCAGTTTTAATGAGTGGGCTGGGTGGCCTCGGCGGACTGGCTCTTGGAACTGGTGCAGTGTATATGTTTGATTCCTACAGTGATTTTAATATGGTAATAACAACTTTTAGTATTATTTTATCCCTGGGTTTTTCAGCAGCCGTGGGTATATTTTTTGGGTTTTACCCTGCCTGGCGTGCGGCTCAACTTCATCCGATTGAGGCTTTGCGTTATGAATAATCAAACTGAATTTGGTTTGTATTTTTTTATTCTGGTGTTTGGATTTGTTTTGCTGGTTTCCGGATGTGTCACTCGGGCAGATTATCCCCTGGATAATACACAAAACAATGATTTTCAAATTACCTCAACAGAAGAAAAAAATGATTCGCCTGTGATGGGTTGTTGTTTGCCAGAAGGTGAAGTTACGGTGGGGGACGCCCTTGAGGTTGCCCTGGCGAATAATCGTGAACTTAAGATAGAAAAACTTAAAATACCACAATCGCGGTTGGAAGTTGTTAGCAGCGCAGCCGAATTTGATCCGCGTCTTTCGGCCGGTATTCGTGAGAATACACGATTTACTGAGCGGGAAACGGAAACAACGGAAGGATATCAGGTGGTCCAGGGCCGTAGTCGACAGGTTAGTGGGGATATAGGTTTAAGTAAACAGTTCTGGTTGGGAACCGAGATAGGGGTGGAATTTGGAGCAGTTGCCGATCGTACTGACGAAGAGTATGAAAGTGATCTGGGGCTTGATATTACCCAGCCCCTCCTGCAGGGAGCGGGAGAAGTTAACCTGGTGGGGCTCAGGCAGTCCAAACTGGCTGCTAAAATTACCGAACATCAATTTAAAGGTTACCTGGACAGTTTGCTGGAAGAAATAGAAACAGCTTACTGGGAACTTGTTTTGTCCGGTCAACGCAGGGATATACTTCGGCGGGACGTAAAGCTGGCCGAGGAAAATCTTGAAGAAGTTCAGCGGCGTATCGAAGTGGGCCGGCTTGCAGCCGATGAAGAAGCCGCTGGTCGGGCGCAACTTGCTTCTGCTCGCGGCAGCTGGTTGGAAGCACGAGATCAATATGAGCAAAATAAACTAAATTTTTTACAAAAATTAAATGTTGAAAACTGGGAAGATTTTGAGCGTGAACTTGAGCTGGCTGAACCGCCAGCGCCGGAAGAAAAAATTAAACCAGTTTCGCGGTGGCTTGAATTTGCCGAAGAAAATCGTCCTGAACTGCTGGAAGCACGGTTACGGCTTCGTAATAATGAATTGGAATTAATACGAACCGCCAATGGTCTTTTGCCCCGGCTTGATTTTTTTGTGACCCTGGGGACCACCGGTTATGCAGAAACTTTGGGGGAAGCCATCGAGGATATAGATGGCACCAATTATAATATTTCTGGTGGTTTAAATTTCAATTTACCTGTTGGCCGCCGCCAGGCCCGGTCATCTGACGAACAGGAAAAATTATCTTACCGGCAGCAAAAATTGAGTTTAGATAACCTGGAAGAGAGTGTATCACTGGATGTTCGGGATGCATACATGGCGGTTAAGCAGGCCCGCCGGCAGATTGAGGCTAATCGAGCAATTCGTGAGGAACGCGAAGCTACCCTGGAGGCTGAAAAAGCTCGCTTTCAGACGGGGAAAATTGCTTATATCCAGATGGCTCGAGCCCGGCAGGAATTAACTCAAAGCCGACTTGATGAGCTGGAAAGCTTGATTGAGCATCGGTTGGCCCGACTTCGTCTTTACCGGCTTTCAGGTCGACTGGCTGCCCGGAGGGGCTATACATTTTAGCCCGGTTGAATTCATAAAGCCCATGAATTAACCGCCTATAAGGCAGCCCTCAATGAGATAGGGTTGTATACGAGCAACATATATCGAAGTGATATATTTTACAGTGTGTTTTCCGTTCCAACGCTGCCGGCCTCATTGAAGGCTGGGCTAACCCCGCCTTCAATCGAGTTGTACAATATTGAACTTGAGGCTATATAGTAGTCTATACAAGCAAACAGAAGGTTTCATCACATTTAATAATCCTCGATTGAGGGCGGCCCTTCGGGTGCATTATTCATGACAGTGAAGCTGTCATGAATAATGCGGGTTAGTTCTCCTGGCAGCGGGATTGGTTCGGTCAGGCCCGTAATTTTGTTTAATTCCCGCTTATTGGTGAGTATTGCCAAAATTATGGGTAATAAAGATTAAATTCTGATCATAATCGAAACTAATTCCAAATCCGCTTTTTCTAACATTTTTCGTTAATAAATTTTTCCGGTGGCCGGGTGAATTTTCCCAGCCCCGGAGGACTTCTCCGGCTATACCGGGAAGAGGCGTGGGGGAGTGGCGAGCTAAATTTTCAAGGATACTGCGGGCATAGTTGCTGCGGATTTGTTGAATTCGGTCAAGGGGGGAATTTCCGTCCGGGTCCCGGTGGCTGAAAAAATTTAATTCAACCATGTTCTTACTGTGGTTTTGTGCTGCTTGTTCGTAGTAGGTATCGTTCCCCAGCGTTGATAGGTCTCTCTGTTTTCGAAAGTTATTTACCTCTTTTAGCAGTTGCTCCTCAAGGTCTTTACGGTATTGTTTTGGATTGTTAATTGTAA
>JBNJDC010000055.1:0-7733 GCA_051744565.1 bacterium | reverse complement strand
CCCCTGAAGGTCAGTTTTAATGCCGGAGCCAAAAATCCCCCCCTGGAAATAGGCGTCATCCTGGGACTTTACCGGGAGAACTATCAAGACGATTATCAAAACAGAGATGGTATTTTAGGGCCTATGATCTACCTTAAAAATCAATTTTCTCCCCACGCCGCAGTTTTTATGGGCCTGGGCGGTAAAACAAACGATTCAAACGAAATGCTGGGCCATGATGCACCGGATTTTAGACTTAATTTTCCTTTTAAATTACCACTGTCCGGCCCCCGGGTTCTCTACGGAGAATTTGGTTATCACTCCCACTCCGGCAGTCCTACGGACTACAACGCTAATTATGCCAGCGTAATCAATTACGGGCTCGGGCTCCGAAAACAAGCCAATAATTTACAAACATTTCTTGAGTTAAAAGGCCAATCCGCGCCGCTCGAAAACAATCGTTCCTTCCACGACCGATTAAGAATCAACGCCGGCGGGGAAATTCCCCTCCGGGTTCTTTTTGCCGATAATTACAGGGGCAGTATTACTCCCGTGGTCAGCCACGGGTTAAAAAGGGGAAGCCCGGATCTCGCTTTTAGAATAATATTCAAGGTTTTCTTCCAAAACTCCGGGAAGAATCCCCGTATTCAACGCCCCCGGCAAGAAGGTTTTAACAATGATTAATTTTATCAATAGAGGCCGGTTAAAATTATTTTTAACTATTATTTTTATCCTATCAGCCAGCTTCAGCACTGAATTTATGGCCAATAATAATTCCGACGCCAATATAGAATCTACCGACATTCAGGCTTTAAAAACCAAAGCGCAGGCGGAGGGCTCCCTGCGCATAATTGTTCACCTGGAGGTTGCCCACCGCCCCACGGGAACTCTTTCCACCGCCGGAAAACAACAGCAGGCTGCAGCCATCCGCTCAGCCCGCAGCCGACTCGTCAAGTCCCTGGCGAAAAATAATTTCCAACTTACAGCTAAATACAAAACTGTTCCCGCCCTTGCCCTGGAGGCAAACGGGCAAGCAATTGAAAAATTATCCGCCCACCCCCTGGTGAAAAATATAACCGAAGACCATAAGCTGGCCCCGCTGCTGGGAAATAGTATAGAACAGATTGAAGCTCCGCAGCTTCACCGGGCGGGTATTCTTGGCGAGGAGCAAACGGTGGCTGTACTGGACACCGGTATCGACACCAGCCATAGTGTTTTTGGCGGTGGAAACCGAATCACCGGCGAAGCCTGTTTCTCCAATGAAGATTGTCCGGATGGAAGTTCCAGGCAGATTGGTCCCGGCGCCGCCTCCCCTCGCGAAGATTCCGAAGAACACGGAACACACGTGGCCGGTATAGCTGTTGGCCAAAAGACCACCAACGTGGATACCGGTACGGCTCCGGGAGCTAATTTAATCGCCGTAAATGTTTTTACCCGACAAAATGGTTTGCTCTTTTCTTATGAAAGCGACCTGCTCGAGGGGATAGAGCATATCCTGGACGACAGTTATTATGGTGATACTGAAATTGCTGCGGTAAATATGAGCCTGGGTTCCCAAACCCATCATTCATACTGTGACGATCAAAATCCCGCCCTGACTGAAGCATTTGCCAACCTGCACTCCGAAAACATTGCTCCGGTGGTCGCCAGCGGCAACGACGGCGATGCAAATGCTATCAGCTTCCCCGCCTGTATCTCCGACGCTTTTGCCGTGGGAGCTACCGATGGAGGCAACAAAATTGCTACTTTCTCCAATCGCCATCCGGACATGGTTCAACTGCTTGCCCCCGGCGCAAATATTCGTTCGGCCATCTACAGTGAGAACTCAAACGATTCAGCCGGATACAAATCCGGGACATCGATGGCCGCGCCCCACATCACCGGCAGTTTTGCCCTCCTGCGGGGCGCCTTTCCCGACCTGGACAGTATCGAGGAAATCAATAACGTCCTGGTAAAAACAGGGAAAGAAATCACTGATAAAAATGGGGCTGATTATTACCTTCCCCGGCTTAAACGGGCCCATACTTACCTTGAAGTCTACCTGGAAGCTGAAAACAAATATTCCACCACCGGCTCACTTGACTTCCGGATCAGTCCCAACCCCTATCTTCCCGGCGATGGCAATTTGAATTCCGGGGATCCGGAAAAGGGTATATATTTTGATCAGCTGCCAAAAGATTTTAAAATCTCCGTCTATACAATTACCGGGAGAAAAGTTTTTGATGTAAAAAACCCACCGGCCAACCATGCCTGGATCTGGCGGCCGGTTGTTGATACCAGCGGAGCAAAAATTCAATCCGGCGTTTACCTGGTTAAGGTGAAAGATTTATCTTCCGGGCAAACAGGCACCGCTAAGCTGGGAATCGAAAGATAAATGCAAATAAGGTCCTACCTTCTCCGGATTGTAATTTTATTTGTTCTGTTAGTTCCCCGGCCCGGGCGGGCAGCTTTAACCCAGGGAGCGGAATTTCTCCAGCTTGAGCGCGGAGCTCGCGCTCCCGCCCTCGGAGGCGCCGTTAGTGCCCGGGCCAACGGTGTTCTGGCCCCCCAGTACAACCCGGCCGGGCTGGCTGAAACTAATTCCAATCAATTTGAAACTTCTTTCCAATCTCTCGTGGAAGATATTCAATACGGTAATTTTAGCTGGGCAGACGGTCAGAATAATACCGGGCTGGGCTACGAACTAATATATATTGATTATGGTTCCATAAACGAGACCACCCTTGATGAAAATTATAACGTTTCGGAAACTGGAAGATTTAGTTCCAGCGAGTTTGCCGCGGGACTGTTTTACGGTTCCAGGTTGCTTACCCGCCCGCATTATCGTCTTAACTGGGGGGGAGGATTTAGATTTATCCATTCTACAATTAATAATTCAGCCCGGGCGCTCGCCTTTACCGGCGGACTGCAGCTCATAACCACCGACGAAAACCTGATGGCCGGCGGTGTCATCCGCAACCTGGGAAATAAATTAGAATACGAAAACGGCTCATCAGCCGCTTCCCTGCCCACCGATTACCGGCTGGCAGTAGCTTATAAATTACTTGCAGAAAGAAATTCTCCTAACAGTTTATGGGCCTACTATGAGTTGAACATGCGCCAGGCCGGCCAGAACGACCTTGGCTACTCAGCCGGACTTGAATTCACCCACCGGAACAAATTTGTCTTTCGGGCCGGTTATAACCAGCGCCGGGAAATAGATAACGGATTTTCCGCCGGACTGGGCGTAACCCACGAGGCTTTAACCTTTGACTATGCCATCATCCCCTACGGCGAATTTGGAACCAGCCACCGGCTGGCCCTTAAATTTGATATTTAGATTAATTTTAGGTAAACTTAAGTCCTTAAATCATGCTATTACCAGTCATCCGCCGGGTGAAATTGCTCAATTTAGATAATTATTTTTGAAAAAGTGATCATTTCCATGAATAGTGAAAAAACTTTTCTGGATCAGGCGGCTACTTCTTATCCAAAACCAACCGCTGTTTATGAAGAGGTGGACCGGTTTGCCCGGCAGACGGGGATCGGGGGCGGGCGGGGGAATTATGCGGAAACAAGGAAAGTCGCCGATATATTTGAACAAACACGGGAGCTTATTGCCGGGTTGATCGGCGCTGCCGGCCGAGAAATTGTTTTTACCTCCGGAACCACCGAATCTCTAAATGCTCTCCTTCGCGGGCTCCTCAACGAGGGTGACCACGTAATAATTTCTCCTTTTGAGCATAATTCTGTTCTCAGGCCTTTAAATTACCTCCAAGAAGAAAAAAATATCAAGATCACTCGAGTGGAAGCAACAGTGGAGGCCGGAATAGATCCCGGCCAGGTTGCTGAAGAGTTGCGCCCCCGGACCAGGCTCTGTCTGATTAATCAAATAACAAACGCCAGTGGCCTTATCCAGCCGGTGGAGCAAATAGGTGAACTCCTGGCGGAACGGGAAGATATCTTTTTCCTGGTTGACGCCGCCCAGTCTGTTGGCACCCACCCGATAGATGTGCAGAGCAGCAGTATCGACGCCCTTGCTTTTTCCGGTCACAAGGGACTGCTGGCCCCCACTGGTACCGGCGGCTTTTATATTAACGAACGGATGGTGGGAGAAGTTGTCCCCCTGAAGCTGGGGGGGACCGGGCGCAACGGGGGAACAAAAAAATTTTCGGACGAACTCCCTTATAAGTTTGAAGTGGGAACTCAAAACTCGTGGGGAATAGCCGGACTGCGGGCAGGTCTTCAGTATATTCACGAGCGAGGGATCGAAAAGGTGGAAGCTCACATTGACGATCTGACACTCCTGGCCCGGGATAGTCTGCAAAATATTGCTTCTATCACCACCTACTTCCCCCAGAAACAACTGCACCACGGAGTGTTTGCTTTTAATGCTGATTATCTCCCGCCCCATGACCTGGCCGAATTGCTGGATTCCCTCTTCAATATTAAAGTTCGGGCCGGACTGCAGTGTTCCCCGGGGTTTCACAAAATTAACGGAACTTACCCCGACGGAACTGTTCGGGCCAGCCTGGGCCTGATGAATACAGCCGAAGACGTAAAAATATTAACTGCAGCCCTTGAAAAAATGGAGGCCGAACATGGAGCCCGATAAGACAGGTATAATGTTTGCCGCTGATTTACCGGACAAAAAGAAAACATTTCAAATTCTGGATAAAATTATTGATGATATCGAAGTGATTAAATTCAACTACCCGCTTATTTTAAACACCGGCATCGAGATGCTCAGAGAAACAAAAAATAGATATCAGAAACCAATTTTCGCCGATTTTAAAGTGGCCGATGTTCCGGTAACCAACAATCGAATCATTAATCTCTGCCGGGAAAACAACGCCGATGCAGTAATGATTCACGGTTTTGTTGGAATTGACGCCCTGCGGGAGGCCCGGGAGACGGCCACCGATATCCAGCTGTTTTTAATGACCCAGCTTACCAATCCGGGGGGGCTTGACTTTTATGAGCCTTATTCGGAAAAATTTGCCGAAATAGCCCGGACCTTAGATTTTGACGGCGTCCAGGCACCGGGAAACCGGCCGGAGGCAGTCAGGAAAACCCGGGAAATTGTCGGCGAAGATCTAATAATTGTTTCCTGCGGCATCGGCGCCCAGGGCGGTCGTTTCGGAGGGGCAATTGAAGCGGGGGCAAACTATGAAATTATCGGCCGGGCAATCTACCAGGCTGAAGATCCAGCAAAAAAAGTTAAAGAAATTAATAAGAAGATAGAATCCCGTCTAAATTAAATGACTGATTTCAACCTCTCCCTGCACGAATATTGTGCTGAAGACGATACACATACCGCCCAGGGAAAACTGGAGTTTGAACCGGACTTAAACCGGCTGGCCGAAGCGGGAGAGAAAAAACACGGCAAAGTAATCCAAATGGAAGACCTCGAAACACTGGTCATCCTGGCCGAGGGACCGACTATCCACGTCCACGGGAACGGAAAACTGGTGCTGAACGGAGTATCTTCCCTGGAAGAAGCCCAAAAATTAATTGAAGAGTTAATTGAAAATGGCTGATTACTGCGCCGTTTTTGGCAGTGCTGTTGTTGGCGGGGAGAGCAAAGAATTCCAAACAGCCGAGCAAATTGGGAAATTGCTGGCTGAAATGGATTTTAACGTTTTATGCGGAGGTTTTGGGGGAGTTATGGAAGCTGTCTGCCGGGGAAACTCCCGGGCCGGCGGCCAACCCCGGGGGATCGGGCTGAAAAAATTCGACCAGACCCCCAATCCCTATCTTGAAAATTACCGGGGCGTCAACTCCCTGGGAAAAAGATTGGATTATTTTGACAAAAAAGCGGGCCCGGTCCTGGGCCTTGCCGGGGGAATAGGTACGCTCACGGAAATTATGTATTTCTGGGACCTGAAAAAATCAAATCTCTCCACCGACCACCAAATTATACTATTCGGAAAAAACTGGACCAACTACCTGCAGACACTGGAGAAAAATTTTATTATTAACAAACAGTATTTCCAGGCCATCCAGGTTGTAAACACATCGAAAAAATTGAGGGAAACACTGGCCTGATTTTTAAGTGGGCGGATGTTCCTCCAGGTATTCAAGCTCCTGGCGGAGGTCTTCCCCGGTTATCTGCTTGTCCTCCAGTTTACCCTCAAAATAGGCACGATAACTCGATAAATCGAGCATCCCGTGCCCGCTGAAGTTAAACACAATCACTTTTTCTTCCCCCGCCTCCCGGGCTTTTTTTGCCTCCTCAATCGCACAATGAACTGCATGGGTAGTTTCCGGGGCCGGTATTAATCCTTCCGTCCGGGCAAAGGTTACGCCACTTTTGTAACAATCAAGTTGATCGGCGGACCGGGGGACCAGCAGTTTATCCTTCACCAGCTGACTTACCAGGGGGGCCATCCCGTGGAAACGCAAGCCACCGGCATGTATCGGGGGCGGCACAAACTTATGGCCCAGGGTATGCATGGCCAGCAGGGGCGTCAGCCGGGCTTCGTCCCCGTGATCGTAGGCAAAAGGTGCTTCCGTCAGGGTCGGACAGGCACTTGGTTCGACCGGTATAATGTCCATATCCGCCCCTTCAATCTTATCTTTGACAAAAGGAAACGCCATCCCGGCAAAATTACTTCCACCGCCGGCACAGCCAATTACAGTATCCGGATTTTCTATCCCTACTTTTTTCAACTGTTTTTTAGTTTCCAGCCCGATCACCGTCTGGTGAAGCAAAACATGATTCAAGACACTTCCCAGCGCATAACGAGTTTTTCCCGATTCATCCTCAACAGCCTTTTCTACAGCTTCACTGATAGCAATTCCCAGGCTGCCAGGAGTATCCGGATCCTCCTCCAGGATTCTCCGGCCACTTTCCGTTTGCGAGCTGGGGCTCGGAATACATTCTCCGTCCCAGACCTCCATCATTCCCTTGCGCAGAGGTTTTTGTTCATAACTGACCCGGACCATAAATACTTTACAACCGAGACCAAACTGGGAACAGGCAAAACTCAGGGCACTGCCCCACTGGCCCGCTCCGGTTTCCGTGGTTAACTGTTCAATTCCAAACTCTTTATTAAAATACGCCTGGGCGACGGCGGAGTTGGGTTTGTGGGAACCGGCAGGACTGACGCTTTCATTTTTAAAATAAATTTTAGCCGGTGTATCAAGATATTCTTCCAGGTTTCGGGCGCGAACCAGGGGGGTGGGACGCCAGAGGCTTAACTTATCAAGCACAGGCTCCGGAATATCAATCCAGCGGTCGCGGCTCATTTCCTGCTCAATTAAATTCATGGGGAATACCGGAGCCAGATCTTCCGGTTCAATTGGTTTGCCGTCCGGCAGGCGGGGCGGTCGAGGTAAATTGGGCATATCCCCCTGTATATTATACCAGCGCCGGGGCATTTCAGATTCATCAAGTTGTATTTTCTTCATCTTCTTCTCCTTTTTTTATTTTAATAAATTAAGCAATATCATAGGATTATTCTTGGGATTTTAAAAGTAATTACCAACGATAGGACGTCTTTATTGACAACTACCTTAAAAATGGTTTCATCAAGTAGTAAAATTATAAACGGTTGAATTAACTTATTTTCAAAAAGGAGATTGCTAACATGAAAAATGAACCCGGTCACTCCCCTTCAAATCAAAAAGACAGTTTTTTGCGTGAACAGAATAAATGGAAAATACCCGGAATTATTCTCAGCCTGATAATTTTAACCGTAAGTATTGCCGGTATCTTTGTTACTTATTTTTATACCGGCCCGCAGCAATTAAAATATGGGTATATAGATGCC
>JBNJDC010000054.1:0-7744 GCA_051744565.1 bacterium | reverse complement strand
CATCACAAAAACCAGCCATTCTCACTCTACTCTCGAGCATTTCGACCACTACGACAAAACCGGCGAATTCCTCTGCCCAAAAAACAACGACTAACTTTAAACTTGAAACTTTGCCCTTTAAACTACCTGTTATACGGTGGGGAATATTCCTCGGCCGGGTCCAGGTATTTGCTGTAGGGGCCGGTCCAGGCCGTCAGAAAAAAACGACGTAGATCTTTCACCAGGCCAGGAGCTGCGGTGACCAGTCCTACATTTCGAGATTGACTGAAATAACCCGGCTCCCAGTTGGCCGAACCAAGCCAGGCCAAAGACCTGTCCACCACTAACAGCTTGGGATGGCTTGTCCGGCTGTAGGGCCGATACCCCTCCCCGGCAATCGGTATTTTTAAAAAGCGGACCTCGACCTGCGGCAAATGCTGAAGGCTCTTCAAATAGGGGAGCTGTTCGGCGGCGAGTGAACCCTCGGCTACCAGCAGATGAACCTCGACTCCCCGGGCGGCCGCCCGGCGCAGGGCCCGGTCAATCTCATCGTAATAGCCGGAAGAATAGGGACTTGTTAATCCATACTTGTAGAGGTCAATAAATATTTCATCCCGGGCGCTATTGATTAACTTTAGTATCGCCGCCTCGCTGTTAACAATTTCAGCGGGGGTCAGAGATGGCGGCGTGGCCGTCACCAGCAGGGTATCACTCCCCGGGGAAAAAGTATCACTTTCCAAACTGCGGTAATCGGGCTCCGGCTGCAGAGGACGCCAGTCCGACCACTGCTCAGTGTCCGAACGGGAGGCAAGCTCAAAATCAACCGCATATATCATCTGCAACTGTTCCACAATCTCCCGGGAGGTTCCCATCAGGCCAATTTCACGGATATGCTTCAGCGAACGCCAGTCATAATTGGCGCTGCCTACGTAGAAATGCCGGTCATCAACCAGGAAATACTTGGCGTGCATGATCCCCCCCGTTCTTGCATTTAAATCTATAATCCGCACGTCCGAATTTTCCAACTTTGCCAGCCGATCAATTACCCCGGGATAATTTTGATAAAAATTAGTATCGGAAACCACCTCCAGTCGAACGCCCTCGCGAACTTTAGCTTCAATTTTATCCAGTATCTCAGTCAATCGCCCGGAAGGGTTGTCGATCATATAAAATACACCAATCTGTATTTTTTCCTCGGCGCTGGAAATCAACTTCTTCCAGGCCTGGTGGGTCTGGTTTATTCCTTCCACCTGGAGGTTAGTTTCCGCCGGATAAGTTTGCACCACCCGGGGAACAAACACATCCGTACTGGCAAAACTCAGCCCGGTCGTGCCCAGGATCAAAATAACCCCCACGACCGCTAAAGAGCAATAATAACCTTTTTTTCGAAACATAGTTTACGCCTCCCGTAAAATTCATAGAATTATAATTCCAACGCAACCATTAACAATTTAGCGTTTAAAATCTCTTTTGTCGAGTAAGTTAAAATATTTTCCCAATATTTGCTAAAATCTGCTACTATGATTTTATTGTATCCTGTTTACATTGGATATTCTTTGTTTTTAGTTTTTGGTTTTTAGCTTTTAACTGTCGTCCTGGAGGATTCAACCGTGAAAATAGTGATTGTTGGTGCCGGTCAGGTTGGCTATTCAGTTGCAGTGAAAATGGCCGAAAAACATGAGGTCTCCGTAGTTGATATAGATTTTGAAGTTCTTGATGAACTGCCCCCGGAACTTGACGTATACCAGGGGGAAGGAACTAACATGGAAGTTTTGAAGGAAGCGGGGGTTGAAGAAGCACACGTGGTGGTTGCCGGTACCTCGGGCGACCGGACAAATATACTTGTCTGCAGCACTGCTAAGATTTTGAACAACAATACCTTCACCATTGCCCGGGTGGGGGACGCCAGCTATCTGCAGACCTGGCGCCAGGGCCACAAGGCTTTCGGCGTTGATCTGATGCTGGCCCGCTCCTACCTGACCGGCCGGGCCCTGGTTAAACTTATTGGCTATCGAACAAAACGAGAAAGTGCCCGCGACGTAGCTTTTTTTGCCGACCGCCAGATCCAGATGGCGGAATACGACGTCCAGGAAAACAGTCCCATAGCCAACTACACTGTAAAACAGGCCGATCGCTTCGAGGGACTTACCTTCGGGGCTATCCTGCGGGATAACAAAATGATCATTCCCACCGGTAAGGAAAAAATTAAACCTGGTGATCGAGTGGTAGTCATCGGCAAACCGGAAAAAGTCCAATCCTTCGGAGTAAAAATCAACCCCTCGGAAAAAATCGATAAATTGAATGATGTTATTATTTTTGGCGGCAGTGACACCGGTTATCAAACAGCACGGCTGCTTAATAACAAAAACTTAAATATTAAAATCGTCGAAAAAGACCCCCGCCGTGCCCATTTCCTGGCGGAAGAATTACCGGATTCGCTTGTCCTGAGGGAGGACGCCTTCGATCAAAGCCTGTGGGCGGAAGAACAGTTTGACCGGGCTGATCTCCATATTGCCGCCCTGGGAAGCGATGAATCCAATCTGCTGGCCGGTTTGACCGGCAAACAAAAGGAGATAGCGCAGGTTATAAGTATTGTCCATGAACAGAAAAACGTTGAAGTTTTTGAGAACACTGAAATCGATGCAACTATTCACCCCCGGGAAGTAACAGTTGAAAATATAAACCGCCAGATCAGGCAGAGTTACGCTGAAAATATTGCCAGTATTGTTCATCACAAGGGGGAAGTTTTTGAAATAAACATAGATGAAGACAGCGGTGCTGCCGGGCGAAAAATCAAAGATATAATCAGCTCACTACCCGGGCAGATGGTGGTCGGGGCAATCCGGAGAAATAATCAAGTTATTATCCCCCGGGGAAACACAAAACTTCAGGCCCACGACCGGCTTGTCATACTGGCGCCGTCGGATATATCGGAGGATATTGCCCGCCAGTTATGAAAAATATAGTTGATTGGCGCAGTTCCTTCAGCCTGGTCGGTAGTGTCATAAAATGGCTCTCCGTTCCCCTGCTATTCCCTCTCCTCTTCGCTCTCCACGAACAGAAGGATATCCTCGTATTTGTTTATACGATTATTATTGCCTGGGGAGCGGGATTTTTACTTGAACGACTGGAAACAGAGCCCCGGATAACCACGCGCAGCGCCTTTTTAGTGGTTGGTCTCACCTGGCTTTTGGTTCCTCTTTTTGGGGCTCTACCTTATTTGTTTGCCGGCAACGGAAGCCTGGCCCACCTGGTGAACGCATATTTTGAAAGTATGAGCGGTTTTACAACCACCGGGGCCACGGTAATGAAAAATATAAGTTTTGATATTCATTCCTCCGCAATAATTATCTGGCGGCAGATAAGCCAGTGGCTGGGCGGGATGGGAATTGTCGTCCTGGCCGTCGCCATCCTCCCCAAGCTTTCCCTGGGAGGAACCCAGCTTATGGAAGCTGAAACACCGGGACCGGGCGTGGAAAGACTGGCCCCGAGGATTGTTGAAACCGCACGCCGGCTCTGGGCCCTGTATGCGGGGCTGACCGGGCTGGAAATACTTCTGCTCTACGCAAGTCATCTGCACGGATATGCCCCGAAGATGACTTTTTACCAGTCATTTGCCCACGGGCTGACCACGATGCCCACGGGAGGATTTTCCCCGATGGCCGCCAGTATTGCCGCTTTTTCCTCCACCGTCCAGTGGATTATTATCGTATTTATGTTTCTGGCCGGGACCAACTTTGCGTTTATGTGGAGAGTCCTGGTTGGAAAAATAAATCCTCTCCGGGATGATAAAGAATTTCTTGGCTACCTCCGATTTACCCTCTATTTTACCCTGATTCTAACTTTTGTCCTGCCGATGCAAAATATTTATACTAATTTTTTTGATTCCCTTCGCCACGGGGCTTTCCAGGTTATATCCCTGATTACAACCACCGGCTTTGCCAGTGCGGATTTCAACTACTGGGGCGCGCTGCCCATAACAATTCTATTTTTAGCAATGTTTGTCGGGGGCTCGGCAGGAAGCACCGGGGGTGGAATTAAGATTATTCGCTGGCTGGTGGCCTTAAAGACAATCGGGCGCGAGCTATTTACCACCCTGCATCCCCGTTCGGTTCGCCCCCTGCGGCTGGGTAAAAAAATAATCAACGAACGGGTTGTCCGCCAGGTTATCAGTCTTATCTTGACCTATTTTCTTGTTTTCCTGGGAGCCAGCGGGGCAGTCGCTATTTTTGAAGCAGCCGGTAACCTCCAGGTCGGAGTGATTGATATCTTGAGCACCACGGCCGCCTGCCTGGGAAATATTGGTCCCGCTTTTGGTATAGCCGGTCCAATGAATAATTACCTGGCCTTTTCAATCCCCAGCCAGATTACCTTCATTATTTTAATGTGGGTAGGCCGGCTTGAAATTTTCACCGTCCTGATTATTTTCCTCCCCTCCTACTGGAAAAACTAACCCCCAACCAGGAACAGTATTTAATTAAATAGAATAATTCAACGTTCCCTGCCGTTTTTTCCAGCGGTCAACTAACTCCTGGAAGGAAGTTTGAAATTTATCTTCCAGCTCCCGCTGGGCCTGATTCCAGTATTCCTCGAGCACTTCACTCTCTTTTTCCACGGCGGCCGAAAGCTGCACTCCGCCCTCCAGGACGCGGATAACGTCCCAGACCGTAATATCTTCCGCCGGTTCATCCAGGCTGTAGCCCCCGTTTACCCCCCGGTGGCTGCGAACAAATCCACCCTTCTTCAATTCCAGCAGGATTTGATCCAGGTAATTGCGGGGGATTCCCTGGTTCTCGGAAATAACAGCCACCCGGCAGGGTTCGGAATCCCCCCGGCAGGCCAGCTCAAAAACAGCCGCCACTCCATAAACAGTTCTTGCTGATAACTCTAACATTTTTTAATACCTCCAATAAACTTTAGTCACTAGCTTAAGTTTATTAAATTTTTCCTATATTTAAAACAACTAACCCCGGCTACTAAACTCTTTCTCCGGCCAGATTTCCTTAATTATATTCGTATATTATGTTATGCTAATATACACTTAAATTTTGAACTTAATTTAATCTCTATATTATTTCGGAGGTTTCAAAAATGAGCACCAATGAGACTGAAAATTGCTGCCAGGCCGACGAAGGGATTTCCTGTTTTGAACGTTATTTATCGCTGTGGGTTGGTGTCTGTATACTGGCGGGGCTGGCCCTTGGCCAGTTTTTTCCGGAAATACCAAATACGCTGGAAAAGTTCAGTCTTTACCAGGTAAACCTGCCGGTGGCCGTCCTGATCTGGCTGATGATTTATCCGATGATGGTTGAGGTGGACTTCTACAGTATCGTAAACGTGGGCAAACAGCCCAAGGGACTTGTGGTTACCCTGGTTGCCAACTGGCTGATCAAACCGTTTACCATGTTTTTCTTTGCCTGGCTGTTTTTACAATATTTTTTTAAACCTTTTATCCCTGCCGATATTGCCCAGGGTTACGTTGCCGGGGCAATTCTACTGGGAGCCGCACCCTGTACGGCAATGGTTTTCGTCTGGAGCTACCTGACCGACGGCGACGCCGGCTATACCCTTGTCCAGGTCTCAATTAACGATCTAATTCTCCTGTTTGCTTACGCTCCCCTGGTTACTTTCTTGCTGGGAATAGGAGGAATAGATGTCCCGTGGATGACGGTTTTGCTTTCGGTTGTCCTGTTCATCGTCATTCCCCTGTTTTTTGGTTATCTTTCCCGGGTAATCTTAATAAACAAAAAGGGGGAGGAATGGTTTGAAGACTGGTTCCTGCCGGCGCTGGACGAACTGACAATGATCGGACTGCTTTTGACTTTAATTTTGCTGTTTTCCTTCCAGGGCGAATTTATAATGGAATCCCCCCTGCACATTTTATTTATTGCAATCCCCCTGACAATCCAGACCCTGTTTATCTTTACAATTGCCTACGGCTGGAGTTACCTGTGGAACATTCGCCACCCGGTGGCCGCTCCCGCTTCCATGATTGGAGCCAGCAATTTCTTTGAACTGGCGGTGGCCACGGCCATTACCCTCTTTGGCATGGGCTCGCCCGCTGCCCTGGCCACGGTCGTCGGCGTTTTGATCGAAGTCCCCCTGATGCTCTCCCTTGTCTGGTTTGCCAACAAAACCCGGAATTATTTCTAATCCGGGGTTCAATGATTTCCCGGACCGGCGGCTGTTGACTCCAACCAAACATAAATAAAAATTCAGAAAAATGAGAGTAAAAATCAAGGAGAAATCAGAAAATGAAAAACACGAATTTGCAAATGATAAAATCAAAGCTGGTTAACTGCCGGAGAGAATAGATTAAGTTGGGTAAGCAACGGCGACAGGATAATTTTCTAGAAGGTGTTTCTTATGGATGAACTGGTTGGGTTAACGAAAGGACTGGCTCATAAGACAAGGCTAAGAATCCTGAATCTGCTGCGAAGACAGGCCTTATGTGTTTGTGAACTGCGAAATATTTTAAACTTAAACCAGTCGAACGCCTCCCAGCACTTAAATAAACTGAAAAGAGCGGGGCTTATTGAGGGGGAAAAAAGGGCCCAGTGGAAATATTACAGTTTAAAAGAAGAAATACTTACAAGGTATAGTTTTCTCAATTTGATGCTGGAGGAAGATTTTACCGGTTGCTACCTGCTCCGGAAAGATATTAACAGGCTGGAAAGATACAACAAAAGTGACCTGGATTGCAAAACCCTGGACGAAGCCGATATTTTTGAAGAAAACCGGGCCGAATAATTTTAAACAAAAATTATTCGACCCGGCTAATCTCTGTTAATTTTTATTTCGTCTCTTCTTCCAGCAGCTCTTTGATCTCATCCACACCGGGGACAGTGCCCGTAACTACCGCATCGCCGTCCACTGCCAGTCCGGGAGTCATCATCACTCCGTAGTCGGCAAACTTATCGACCTCGGTGATTTTTCCCAGTTCGTAATCAAGTCCCAGCTGATCAGCGGCCTCCACCGTTCGCTCAGCCAGGTTCTCACAGTTTTTACATCCCGGTCCAATAACCTGCAACTTCATCGTTAAAACCTCCCGTTAAAATATAATTCCAAAACCGTATCCAGCCAGTGAGGACATTACAACCACAATTATAAAAAATACCGACGTTTTTTTCGTACCCAGCACGCTATGGATAACCAGCAGATTGGGCAGGGAAACCGCCGGCCCGGCCAGCAGCAGGGAAAGGGCCGGTCCTTCGGCCATCCCGCTGCCCAGCAATCCTTTTAAAATCGGAATCTCTGTCAGGGTGGCAAAATACATCAGGGCCCCGGCAACCGAAGCCAGAAAATTGGCAACCAGCGTATTTTCTCCCACCAGACCGGCCACCCAGGAGGGGGGGATCAAACCGTCATCTTCCCCGGGCATTCCAAAGAATATCCCGGCCACCAGCACTCCGGCCAGCAACAGGGGCATAATTAATTTAGCAAAGCCCCACGACTCCTCGATCCAGCTCTGGAGTTCTTCTCCGGAAGTAACTGCCGACAAAGAAAGCAGCAAAACACCGAGGCCAAAACTCAACTCCGGGACGTCGGGAAATAGATAAGCAGTTCCGCCAACCACCATGGCCGTAAAGCCGACCTTCCCCAGGTCAAGTTTAAACCAGCCGGCCAGGACAGTTCCCAGTCCAGCCGCAAACAAGGCGGTCAGATACCAGCGATAAGCATGGACAATATGCCAGAAGGCAGCCGCTTCTTCCCCGGGCGCCCCCCAGGTGGCAAAAACCAAAATTAAAATCATCAACCCAAAAAA
>JBNJDC010000053.1:0-7786 GCA_051744565.1 bacterium | reverse complement strand
AGAGTAAAGTCAACGTTATTATTTCTTAAAAATTGTCGCATTTTTTCTCTCTGCTCGGGCTCCATTTTCTCAACAATAAGGGTCATTGAAGAAGGACGGCGAAACAACCAGCTCATTTCAAATTTCATCCGATAATCCATGACTTCCAGGTTATTTTTCCGGGCTGCAGACAAAATTTTCTGTTGTTTCAAGCTGTTCGAACGCTGCTGAAAAGTGGTAAAGGCGAGAAACAAACTCAAAATCAATATTGCCCCGATTAAAATTCCTCCCCGGCGAAAGGTAAGACCGAAAGCCTGTTTTTCCTCATAATATTTATCCGGGCGATACCCTTTTAACCACAGAGTCACCAGGGCCGCCAGGTTAATTGAGAGCATGTTCACGGCCACAAGGGTGAAAGAACTGACAATAACAATCAAATTAAGGTAAGCAAGGCCCAGTCCCACTGTGGCTATCGGAGGAATCAGGGCAACAGCTATCATAACCCCCACCAGGGCTGCGCTGGCTCCGGAGGTCAGGGAAAGCGCTCCCGCCACTCCCGCGGCCAGGGCAACCGCCAGCGACAGCAGTCCGGGATGAACCCGCTCGGCAATCTGACCGATCAACATCAAATTAAGCTGGGGAGCGGTGATAATTCGTAAAAGGAGAGCGAAAAGAGCCGAACCGCCAATAGCCGCCATCACGCCCAGCAACTGCATGATTATTCCCTGGTCGAACAACTCATCATCTTTAACCACACTGCCCACGCTTGAAGCCATGGCCGGCCCAATAAGCGGAGCAATAACCATACTGCCCACAACCACCGAAGCACTGTCCATCAAAAGACCGGCTGTGGCAACTATCGCACTTAAAATAATGAATAGAAAATAATTGGTTTTATTCCGGAAAAGCGACCGGACGTCTTCAACAAGTTCTTCGCGGGAAATCCGTTGATTTGCGTCCTCTTCAGCTTCCTCGCGCTGATTTTCAATTTTATCCGAAACAACAACTTCCACGTCGGAAACAGTAAGATAACCTTCCTGCTCGATCCCCAGCCCCTTAAGTTTTCCCAGGACTTCTTCCACCTGCCCATCCTCCACCGGAACCATCAGCAGGTGACTGAACTTATCCTTTTCCTCGGAAAGAAGCACATACTCCATATCCTCCCCCTCCAGCCATTCCGTCAGCGGCTTAACATTTTCCCGCACTAAAGTAGCCTGGATCAAACGCATAAGATATCACCCAAAATAAATATATCCCGAACCCACCAATTTAACAACATCAAAAAATTGCTTAGCTGGTGCTGGCGGTGCCCCCGGCCAGGTATTCATCCACAGGAAGGTCAAGGAAGGAAGAAAGCTCCCGATTCAATTCTTTGACGGTAGCCTGCAGCTTTTGGGCAGCCTGCTGCTGGTTTTGAAAATGCTTATTGGAGAGGATTTTTTTCTGAACTTCTTTAAATTCCTCAATATCTTCTTTCTGTAGTGAACCCTCCCGTTGTTTTTCCTGGACCTCCTCCTGGGCTTCTCTGAATTCCTCCAGGAGTGCAGCTGACTCTTCACTCTCCTCTATCTTTTCACGAGCATTTTGCAAATACTGGAATGCTTCGGTCTTTTTTAATTCTTCAGCCATAACAAGTCCCAGGTTATCCGGTTCACTCATCTTAATCAACTCCAGAGTAAAAATATAAAAATAAATAATTCACGATTGCAATTCTAATTCTTTATCAGGAATTATCCGCCGCAGCCTGCCGGAGGTTAAATTCCAGTTCTTCACCGGCCGTGTCAAACACTGTCTGAATAAAATCCATCCACTCCTGCTCGGATTGGACAAAATTGTGAGCCACTTTATCTTTTTTGATTTTGGCTTCAAGGTCTTCCACTTTTCCTTCCGGATCTTCACCGCCACTCATTGCCTTTTGCTTGACCTGCTGACGGTATTCACGCAGAAGTTGCTGAGATTCCGGACTGTCCTCCAGGTTATCGTGGGCCTCCATAACTTCCCGGTAGTAACTGCTGGCCTGGATTTTTTCAGCCAGTTGTGCGGCCAGTTTTCGGGCAATTTTTAAATCTTCAGGCGCCGGTTCTTTGGAATTTTCCATTGTTTTACCTCCAGAAAAAAATACAGTAATATTATTACATAATTTATTTTAACTACATCGGATAAAAATAAAATATTATTTCGTTTGACGCGGTAAAGTCCAAAAAATTGTGTAAAAAAATAAAAATGGATTGCCGGATCAAGTCCGGCAATGACAGGCATTGTGTTTTTTTATTGCCCGATCTAAGTCCGGCAATGACGGATATTGTGCTTTTTGATTGGTCGTTCAAATTGAGCAATGATGGACAGGCCAACAACTTTTTTAATAGTATCCAGTTATTTTTCCGGTTTATTTTTTATGAGCGAATGATCATCGCAGCGATTGTATTCAAATTGCAGGGTTGGATGATGTATTGAATATTTTTCGTCCAGAATTTCTTTTATTTTATTCTGCAGATCGTGAATTTTGCTCAATTTAAAATCCCGATTGGTATTAACGTGGCCTTCCAGGTGAATATCGTTTTCAGTCACCGCCCAAACATGAACATGATGTATATTTTCAATTCCTTCAAGTTCTTCTATATCCGCCTTGATTTCTTCCAGGTCAACTTCTTCCGGTACGTTCTGCATCAAAATATTCACAGCATCTTTCACTATTTCATAACCTTCTTTGACTATATAAGCCCCAATTAGCAGGGTTAACAGGGGGTCCACCCGGTAGATACCCCAAAAATGCATGGCAAGGGCACCGACAATAACAGCCAGCGAAACAAGGGCATCAGCAAAAAGATGGAAAAATGCCGAACGAACATTCATATTATCATGGGTATGCGTCTGAAGTAAAAAAGCACTGAACGAGTTAGCAACCAGGCCAATACCTCCCACGATAAATACCAGCCGGCTATTTACCGCCACCGGGTCCAGCAGACGCTCGCCCGCCTCTTTAAACAGAAAAATAGAAGCAACTATTAAAAATGCGGCATTAAAAAGGGCCACCAGGATTTCCGCCCGTTTATAGCCATAAGTCTTATCCCGGGTATGCTCGACAATTGAAAGTTTGTGGGCAATATAACTGGTTACCAGGGAAAAAGTATCAATGAAATTATGAAGAGCATCGGAGAGCAAAGAGAGGCTACCCGAAAGAAGTCCACCGGCCACCTGGACAACCGTAATCAACAAATTAAGGCCGATGGAAAAACCCAGTTTGTAACCAACCTGTCGATGCGAATGTGATTCACTCATTAGAATACTGGCCTCTATCGTTTTCCAAATTCACAGCTCGGGAAAGTACAGGTGGAACAATGGCGACAATAACCACCATAACCTTTTTTATTAATATCTTCAGCTGTTATTTTTTTATCAGCAAAAACATAGGGCAAAAATAAATCAAGTGCGGTCCTTTTATAATAGATAGCACAGGCGGGCACGCCAAACACAGGGATATCATCCCGGTAACCAGCCATAAACATATTCCCGGGCAAAACCGGGGCACCGTAGGATACAACCTCCACCCCCGCCTCGCGAATAGCGCGGGAAGTTTTATCATCAGGATCCACCGACATGCCACCGGTAAGAATTATAAAGTCACAGCCCGCCGATATCATCCGCTCAATTTCCACAACCATCCTTTCCGGCTCGTCGCCAACAACCTCATACTCCTGGACGGTGGAATTATACTGCTGGACTTTAGAGGTGATCACCGGCTTAAAGGCATCATCAATTCGGCCGGAAGCAACTTCACTGCCGGTCACTATCAGCCCTACTTTTTTCGAGGTAAAAGGATGTACTGAAAGCGGAGGGGACTGAATTTTATTTACAATTTTATCCACGGGGGCTTTATCCATAACCAAAGGAACAATTCTAATCCCGGCCAGATCTTCTTCTTCACCAACAGGCTGGTCGGAATGGAGAGTGGTAAAAACAATATTTTCCGTTTTATTAACCATATCCACCGCCTGTTTATCTATATCCACCATGCCATTTACGCCGGATCTAAAAACAACTTTACCTTCGGAAGGGCCGGAGGTTTTCACATTTGAACCGGCGAATTGTTTGAAAAGTTCGCCGGCTTCTTCCTCGTGGTACTGATCTTCGCCCAGTTCAAATACATAAATATTTTCTTTGCCCAAATCTTTCAGGCGGGAGACATCCTCCGATTTTATCACGTGACCTTTTTTAAAGGCCGGACCCTTGTCTTCGTCGGGAGCAATCCGAGTTATATCCTGGAGCAAAACCTCCCCTACCGCTTCCTCCACGGGAACAGTCTTTTTCTCAGTCATTTTTTATACACCATACCTGTTCTAGTTTTTAATTATTTTAACATTTACCGGAGAAATTAGTGAGGGAAAATATTGTAACATGTCACGAAAATCCCGTGTAATTTGGCTAATTACAGACAGGGAAATAAGAACATTCAAAACAATTAGCACGCAGATGGACGCAGGTGAACGCTGATTAGAGGATTAGCGGGGAGCAGGGCGCTAAGTCAAAAGTAATTTCTGATTCAGGGGCTGTGTCCACGGATCGGCACTGATCTACGCTGATCGAGGATCAACAACAGTGTATATCGGATTATCTGGATTTAGAGCAAATTCAACTTCATTTTTTTGAGCGCTGTGGTAACAGCGCCCTGGCGAAAGCACATCGCCAGGTATCGGGGCAACAATAACGGCAAAAATAAAAACAGTTTTATTTTTGTCACTATTTACTGCCCACTAATCAAAAAAATTAAATTCAGGATCGCTCTGATTCTGATAGTTATTCTCTGTATCCTTCCACTTCCTCTATAGTCACCGTGTTGAAGATGTTTTTAGATTCTAATTCGAAGTTAATCCAGACAATACAGTCAATTAATGGGTTGATTATTTGATTTGCGGGATCTTAAGAGGCTGTCACTTTGATAGCAGGGTTTAACGGGCTTAATTCTAATGATTAACCGGAATTAATTCGATACTTTACATTTAAAGGGACTAAATAAATACCTCAAATATATTATGTCGCCCCTTCAGGGCTTGATTCATTTTGTATCTTATTAACCCGGGGCTTACGCCCCGGGCTATAGTTATTTCGCCCCTTCGGGGCTTGAAATCAATTTCAAAACCGAAGTGGCGGATAGAACCAGGATAAAGGTTAACCCCTTGAATAGTAACCAAAAATAAAAGTTAAAATGAGCTGTTTTTAACTGAAAAATAATTTAAAAACAGTATACAAGGTTGAAAACTACATACGGAACTCGGTTGATTCAAAATTGAAACTCAGATTGCAGGATCAAGTCCTGCAATGACTAATATAGCCATACAAATTATTAAAATCGCAGTGAAAAATTCAAAGCGGCGCCGAGGAAAGTCGGCGTGCTGCTTCCGTCCTCGTCATCGGTTGTTTTATCGGAAAAAGTTCCTGAAAGATCAACATTCATCCGGACAAGGTTCATCCCCAGGCCGGCCGTGTAAAGGGTACCTTCCCTGCTCTCGGCCCGGTTTGTCCGCATACCGGCTCGCAGAGCCAGGTTAATCCATGGACGATTAAAAATATTGAATTCATTTCCCAGGGCCAGATAACGGGCATCATAATCAGAAAGTAGTGTAGAATTGGTGGTTAAATCATAATCAACAGAAATACGCCACCAGTCATGGCCCAGGTAGTTTTCTCCGCCCGCGAAAGTTGGAATTTTGTAGATCCATTCCAGGGGATATCCGGTCAAACCCGCCCGCCACTGGGGATCAATTGTTAAGCTGGAGGGTGCCCCCTTAACATCAGGATAAGAAAAACTGGGACTGTTTAAGTATTTACCAACCAGTCCAGCCTTCAAACCCAGATTCTGGCGGGCATCCCAGATAAATCCGGCATCCAGGCCAAAATCAGTACTTTTTTCAGTATGATCCAGTGCATCTGAAACCTGATCCTCAACTTCCTCATCAAAAACGTTCAAATCCATAAAGCCAACCTCGCCCTGCATTAACTTGACGCTGCCGCCCAAGTAGAGAGGACTGTTTAATAACTTAAATACCGGTCGCGGATGGGCATAATTAAAAGCCACTTCATTCACCATGGCTCCGCGCACGTTAACCTTCTGCGCTTCGGTGTCAAAACCATCGGTGTCGCCCCGGGCCACGGCAACAATACTGGGCATCAAAGTTTTAGCAGCGTCCTGAAGAACTTCGTCCGTAACCGTAGATTCATCATAACCTTCCTCTTCCAGACGCCAGGCAATATAATTGGCAGCCGAATCTGTTGTTATATCACTATCAAAACCAAAAACATTAGCAAAATCATCGCCATCAAGAGAATCAACAAGCTCCCGTTCAATTGCATCTACAGTTTCCCGGGAATATTTCTGTGGTTCTTTGTTGGGAAAAGTGGTGGACGAATCACCGGAAATAAATTCCCGGGCAATCGCTTTAGAATCCCCGCCAACCATCCCCGAAAATACAATATTATCAAGCAAAAAATCCGTTCGCCCGGCAAATGAACTGTAATTATTGGCAGTTACCGACCAACCATCACGACCAAAGTTAAGTCCGCCCCCGGCATCAACCAGCAAACCCTGGCCGGGCTGGTTAACATCCCGCAGTTCCTTTGTTAGGCGGATAAAATTTGCGTAAGCTTGCGTATCCGAATAACTTTTTTCAAAAATGTTATCCAGGGAAGAATAATTTTCTTCAAAATCCTGGAGGTCCTGGGCTTCATCCAAAAAATCATTAGTCACCTGAGCCTGAAAATTCGCCTGAATTCCCCCGGCAAAAGATTTTTGCTGGCCCACCAGGGCCGGGTTCCACAACCCGGCGTGTTCATCGTCAATACTGGCCACTCCCGCTCCTCCCATCCCCTGCCCCCGGCCGCCAATCATCCGATAAGGAGCCGCCGCCGTAACCAGAGGAAATAAAATAATCCCCATTCCAACAAAAAATAATACCCTGAAGTAAAGATTCGTGCGCATGATAATCAGATCCTTTTTTAATAAATTTTATCCACACCTCCAGTATCCACTATTGACAGAAAAAAAGCAATTTAATTTTTAAAAATTTATTTCCGGGGACGGGTGCGAAAAAATTGCACCGGAGGAAAATATAAAATCCAAAAAATAATAAGGGATTGTTGGGTCAAACCCGTGAAGGAAATTTTATTTTGGAAGTATAGAAACGATTCCGTTAATAACGGAATTAATTTTCAGGATAGGGTTTGGAGAGAAAAAAATCAAAAAGAACGAAAATATAATTTACAGCCAGGTTTTACTCCTGGACCTGCTCGAGGATTATACCTTCGTCAAACCCGCCGCGCTTATCCTTCTTTTTTCGCCGGATTCTTTCCAATTCATCCATTTCAACGCCTTCTATCTCGATAAGAGCATAAAAAGCTTCCAGCAGATCAGCCAGTTCTTCCTTTTCCCCCGATTCCTTGTATTCTTCCAGTTCCTCTTCTATTTTTTGAACCAGGTATTCCGATTTTTCCTCTCCTTCCGAGACCTCGTGAGTAACACACTGCTTCCCGGCGTTTTCAATAATTTGTGGTATACGATCGCGAACCAGCTTATCGTAATTTGTCTCAGCCATTTGAAAAACTCCTTGATACGACAAAATTAGTAAACAAATTTTTCATTTAATTTATGCTTACCTATATATTAAAAAGTCCGCCAGCAACAAAGCAAGATACTTAAATTTTTCCCAGGCACTTTTAGCCTTCCCGGTCAAATACAGTCTTTACCGGGCGAAGATAAATTAGTAAAATTTCCGCTAACCCATAGAAAAATAAGAAGAACATAAACGATCCAGCA
>JBNJDC010000052.1:0-7895 GCA_051744565.1 bacterium | reverse complement strand
GGGAAAAGGCTCCAGGGTTCGTTCCAGCAGATTGTGTACGGCGGATATACAGACGCCGTAGTTGGTGATGGGGATATGCTCTTCTTGTGCCCGCTGGAACCGGTACAGCATCCGCCGGCGGTTGATCATGCAGCCCCCGCAATGGATAATCAACCTGTAGGCGGAAAGGTTATCGGGAAAATCCCGGCCGGAATATACGTCGTAGTCCGGGTGGGCCCCGGTATATTTATTTATCCAGTTCGGAATTTTTTCTCGCCCTATATCTCCTTCAATCGGGTGATGAGAACAGGCCTCGGCAATTAGTATTTTATCGCCGTCACCTATTTTTTCCAGAATTGAAGCCCCTGCGGCCAACCGGGGAAGCTCCCCCTTGCGCCGGGCAAAGAGGATAGAGAAAGTGGTCAGGGGGATATTATTCGGAGTCTGTTCAGCAACCGGGCCAACCACCTGGGAATCACAGATAACAACTGCCGGGGGAGAGTTTAATTTTTTTAACAGGTGTGGATATTCGGTTTCCTTTACCACCGCAGTGGCGGCGTTATTATCGAGGGCGTTGCGGATGGTTTGCACCTGGGGCAGGATCAACCGGCCCTTGGGCGCCTCCATATCTAGGGGGACAACAAGAACTCCCACCTCCCCTTCCGGAATCAAATCCCCGACCAGGGTGGGAGGGTTTAAGTGATCCTCGGGTACAAGTTCAATAAGTTGTTTTTTATAAGAATTGATGTACCGATCCCGATTTTGGCTGTCGATGCTGGAGCATTCAATAATATGCTCCGTGAAATTTGTTAGTTTTTCCTTGAATTGCTGGGAAGGTTCCTGTTTATCTGTTTTATTGATGATTATTAAATATGGAATTTCCTGTTTTTTAAAATTCTGGATAAGTTTTTCTTCGTAGGTGGTGAATTTATCAGCTTCAACAACCAGCGTGGCAATATCCACTCCGTTCAGGGCTTTTTTGGCCTTTTGAATCCTGTCTTTGCCCAGCTTGCTGCTGTCATCCACTCCCCCCGTGTCATGAAAGACAACCGGGCCCAGGGGTAAAAGTTCCATCTTTTTTTCGACGACGTCAGTTGTTGTTCCCGGGCTGGCTGAGGTAATCGCTGCCTGCTGGTTGCAGACCAGGTTCAAGAAGGTGGATTTACCGGTGTTGGTTCGTCCGAAAATTCCAATATGAAGACGGACTGATTTTGGGGCGGATTTCATAATGGTAAACTCCGATTTGGTTAATTGTCGGGATATTTGAATATTATATTCTATCAAAAATTTTTAATTTTCTCATTGGAATATTTCGCCCTTTTGTTCTATGTTTATATTAGAAGGTAAGTTTTAAGAAAGGAGGTGCAAGCAATGGCGCTCACGGTTGATAAACTCCAGGAAAGAGCCCGGGAAGCCCTGCCCTATTTTGCGGAAGGCTGGGGGGAACCGGGCGATCCGATTATACCGACGGATATTTCGGAAGCGGAAGGAGTTCCGCACTGGATCCAGAAAATTGACTGGGCTGCCCGCCAGGAACTGGGGGTTGATGCGACCGGCAAACATTTTTACGGTCTTGTGGCCGAGACACTCCTGGACTTAATTGAATACGACGAAGTCGAGGAGGATCCCGAGGAAGTTTGTGACGAAGTGGCCAGGTCATTTTCTATACCGGCGTTAAACGAAGAAATTTTCGAATGGATGAAAGAGGCCCGCGATTGGTCGGACACTGTCCGGGAGCTGGCGGACGATCGGGCTACAGACGTAAACCAGGAGCACCAGTTAATAAGCGAAGCAATGGGCAATGAAATTTATAATCTGCGCCGGGAGGTTTTATTTACCCTTTACGGGCTGCTTATCGACAAGTTTGAGTAGCTCCAGTTGAGGCCCCTGAGATCCACCGGTCCAACCACAAGCAACAAGGAACCAGGAACAAGCAACAGCTTTATTCAGTCGGATATTCTTTCGCGTCCTGCCAGCGGGAGAGGAAATATTTTTCCAGTTCCCCAACTGCGGCCGGGGTTTCAGTGAGTAGTGAAGCTTCGGCGTGCAGGTCAAAACCGCTGTAACCCCAGTTCATACTGCCAACCAGCGTTTGCTCATCAGCGATCAGCAGTTTCCAGTGGGCGTTCAGATGCTCGGGGGTGGCCCGGACGGGGATGCCCGCCTCCAGCAGGTGTGCCGCTGTCTCAGCATTAGTCTTGTTAATCATTTCATTGTAATCACTGCTGTCCAGCATTACCCGGACCTCCACGCCCCGCTGTTTTGCATCGGCAAGTTTCTGGACCATCCGGTCGCTGTGGGAACCTTCATACTGGGAGCCGAAATAAGTCTTGAACACATAGATTCCCAGCCAGATTTTTTCTTGAGCGTTTTCTAATAACCGCGGAATTACTTGCTTGTGTTTTCTTCCTGTAACAGTCTGCAGGCCCTTGTGTTTTACCGGTTTGAGTTGAGGATCGTCGCCGGGATTATCATATAGTTTTTCAATCCACCGGGCATAAAAATCGGCTATTTTTGGTTGATCCACGTACAGGTTGGTCTCGTGGTTGTTACGGATTGACATTGCACTCCAGTTCGTTGAACCCACCAGGGCGCGCTGGCGGTCGGCAACAATCATTTTGGCGTGTAGCTTCCCGGCGCCGTAGCGCTCTGCCTCCTTGATCTGAACGCCGACCTTTTCCAGTCTTTTAATTGCCTTCCTGTTGCGATCGGCAGGATTTTCAGCCTGATTGAGCAGGACTGTGATTTCTACACCCCGGGCAGCGGCTTCCTCCAGGTTTCCCAGCAGGTCCCGGACAACCTGGTCATAATTCATGTAGAGCTGAGAAATATGCAGTGAATGTTTGGCCTCTCCAATAAGCTGGCGGGCTTTATTAATATACTGGCGGTCAACTACCGCTTCCACGCGAGCTTCCCGGTTCATGTCCGGTTCTGTGCTGGTTTTCCCCGTTTCTTCTTCGTTTCCCCCGCAGGCTGAGGCTGCTAAAACAAGCAAAACAATAACAAATGAAATAATCCAACCTTTACATTTCAATAATTTATTCAAGAGATTACTCCTTTGATAATTTAGTTTTAGACGTGCACGTTAGGGATGGCCGGTTTGATAAACTCGGGGTTCCCCGGTTCCAGCCGTGCTTTTTCCAGGTATTCGGGAACCCGTGCTTTCCAGTCTAATTTATTTTCAAGAGCCATGCGCATACTGTCGGTTGATTTTGGTTCGCCGTGAACAATAAAGGTTGTATCCGGTTTTTCCGGGAACGTTTTCAGCCAGTTGAGCAGTTCCTCTTTATCGGCATGGGCGGAGAGATTGTCAAGGAAATCAACTTCACAGCGGACGGGTATATACTGGCCGTGAATCTTTACCGCTTCCGCGCCATTCAGCATTTTAGAACCCCGGGTTCCTCCCGCCTGGTAGCCGGCGAAAAGAACAGTATTTTTTTCCTGGGGGGCATACTGCTTGAGATGGTGCAGTACCCGCCCGCCCGAAGCCATTCCGCTGGCGGAAACAATTATCATCGGTCCTTCCTTATCGTTCAGTTTTTTGGAATCAGCAACACTGCTTACGTAGGTGACCATTTCATTTATTTTTTGATATTGTTCCGGTTTCATCCGCTGTATCGGTGTGCTTGAACTGAATATATCAGTTACTTTTACCGCCATCGGGCTGTCTAAATATACTGGAAGTTCGGGGATTTCACCGGCGGCCATTAACTGCTGCAGGTAGTAAAGAAGAACCTGGGAGCGACCGACGGCAAAAGCGGGTATCAGGGTTGTCCCGTCCCGTTTTGTTGTCTGTTTGATGACTCGGGCCAGTGCTTGCTCGGGGGGGATATCTTCGTGGGTTCTTGTCCCGTAGGTCGATTCCATCACTAAATAATCCACCTGGTGTCCTGATTCCGGCGGGAGCATAAGCGGATCTTCCAGTCGTCCGAGATCCCCGGAAAACAGCAGGGACGTCTCCGCGCCGTCAAGGCGGATTAAAGATGCGCCCAGTATATGTCCGGCCTGCAGAAACTGAGCGGTTAAATTCTCAACCGGTGTGAATTTTTCTTCATAAGGAAGAGATTTAAACTGCTTGAGAGAATTAAGGGCATCCTTTTCCGTGTACAGGGGTTTGGCCGGCTTGTGTTTGGAAAACCCTTTTTTGTTTGCATAAGCGGCATCTTCTTCGTGTATTTTACCGCTGTCCGGCAGAAGAATTTCACAGAGGTCGTTTGTGGCTTCCGTCGAATAAATCGGTCCTTCGAAACCTTTCTTTACCAGCAGGGGAAGATACCCGCTGTGATCGATATGAGCATGGGTCAAAAGGACGGCATCCAGTTTTTCCGGTTCAAAAGGGAGGGGAGCTCTGTTTCTGAGGCGCAGGTGTTTATACCCCTGGTAAAGTCCACAATCAACAAGCAACCGGCTTGAGTTGTGTTTAATTAAAAATTTTGAGCCGGTAACCGTGTTGGTTGCTCCTAAAAATGTTATTTCCATTGATAGACCAGCCTTCCGCCAATACCGTTTTCGGCTCCCAGCCGCCCTTCGCCTTCTATTAATAAGAAGTCGGTAAAAGAATAATTAACACCGGCCACCAGTTGGGCACCGGATAAATCTTTCAGCTCATATTCGCCACCGTGGACTCCTGATTCAAGCTTGCGGGTGGTATAAATGGCTCCCAGGTAGGTATCAAAAAATTCCGGCTTGTTCCGATTAAAAGTCTGTTTGTATTTCTGGCCGAGAATAACCCCCGCCTGCCAGTCGGTTGTAAATTCAAATTCTGCCCCCGTGCCGGCGTATTCCCGGGCTTCATGGTTTAAGAGTGAACCTGTTAATTTGAGATAATAAGGCGCAGCCGGTTCAAGTAGATACTGGACGCCGCCCCCGTAAACGCTGCCGTCTTCGGGCTCTGAGTCGGCGAAATCCACGGTGCTATTGCCGATAATCCCATGAATCTGTATTTTTTCAAAAACGTTTAAATCGACGCGGGCCCCGGCAAGCTGGGATGTTAATTCCAGTTCGTCGCCGCCGGCGTCCGGTTCATAGTCGCCGTTATTATAATCATAATAAGCGGAAAATTTTAATCCTGGCTCAGTATGGTCGGAAAACCCTACATACCTGGCCTGTCCGGGAAGAGCCCAGAAGACAATAAAGACTACTGTAAAAATAGCGATAAGTTTTTTCATGGGAAAACACTCCTTTAAAATATTGGCGAACAAAGTTACATGGACCTCTGGCAACAATTTTAAACTAAAAAAAGCTTATTAAAAACTATTCTCTTAAATTATTCGTTGGCCATTTCTACCATGTGGGGCAATGCTTCCAGCAAAATTTCTTCAAAAGCGAGCTTAACCGCCCCGGGAGAACCCGGGAGACAGACTACAATAGTTTTGTCCGCTTTGGCTGCCAGGGACCGGCTCAAGATACTGTTTGTTCCAATATCTTCATAGCTTAACCGGCGAAATAGTTCGCCGAACCCCGGCAAAACAAAATCTGACAGTTGACGGACCACTTCAACAGTCCGGTCTCGCGTGGTAATGCCGGTTCCGCCGCTGGCAATCACGACCTGGATATCATTATCAGCTATGGCCTGTTTAAAATTGGTCTCCAGGATTTCAATGTCCTCGCGCAGGACATCAGCGCCGGCAATGCGAAATGAATTTTCACCCAGGTATTTTTTCATCAGCCGGCCGGATTCATCGTCATCAACCTTCCGGGTGTCACTGAGGGTGAATAGTTGGATCCTGATATCCTCAGGTGACAGTTTTTGATTATGACTCATTATAGTCCTCCCGGTTTTGTATCCAGGCTTCTGAGTCTTCATAGGCTTCTTTTTTCCAGATGGGAACTTCTTTTTTTAATTTTTCCAAAATATAGCGACACCCGCTAAAGGCGGGTTCACGGTGAACGGAAGCTACCGTGATTACCACAGAAATTTCTCCCACGGGTATTTTTCCCAGGCACAGGTTTACTCCCGCCTGGAAATCCTCGCGATTACTGTGTTTTTTTCGGGCTCTCTCAAAAATATCATTTATTTTCTGACGGACCATTTCCGGGTAACACTCGTAAACAAGGTGCGAAACAGTTTTGCCGCGGTTTTTATTGCGAACCGTCCCCCGGAAGGTAACTTTTGCCCCGGTTTTCTCATTTCCGGTAGATTTTATCAGTTTATCCGCTGTAAATTCTGCTGGGTCAGGGCAGATGCTTAACTCCAAATCGGGAAAAGAAATGGTTAACCACCCCCGAAAGGAGGTAAAAAGGCGATTTCATCCCCCGGGTTAACAGAAGTTTTTTCCGGGCGAACTATTTCCATATTGACAGCAACCGAAGTGGTATCGATCTCCTGTTTGATCTCCGGGTATTTGTTCTTGATTCTTTCAACTAATTTATCCAGCCGTTCAGTATTTTTTTCCAGTTTTAGTTCCGAAGTGGTTGTTCCAATTTTTTCCCGCAGTCCGGCAAAGAAGCGCAATTGAACTGCCTGGTCCATGGTTGATTTCCTTTCCTTGTTAAATAAATCAAACTCTATACCATTTTAACAACAGATGGAATATTTCCCGAGTTAATTATATTATGTACTTGAGCAGCTGAAAATTAACGGAGGTGAAACAGAAGATGCCCCAGGCAAATCCCAAAAAAGATTATTACGATATTCTTGGTGTGGAGGAAGATGCTTCCCAGGAGGAAATTAAAAAGGCTTATAGAAAATTAGCCCAGAAATGGCACCCGGATCGCTCCGATCACCCGGACGCCGAGGAAAAGTTTAAAGAAATCGGGGAAGCCTATGCCGTCTTGAACGACGAGGAAAAGAGAAAAAAATACGATCAATTCCGAAAATATGGTCGTTCTCCCGGCTCATCCGGGTTCCAGTTTGACGGGGAGGGATTTGATTTCTTTGACCTGTTTCAGCAGGTTGTGGGCGGACAGGGTCAGGCCCGCGGCGGCTCCCGGCGCCAATCCGATATTTTTGGAGATATGTTTGGCGGGGGGGCAAGCCAGGGCGGCCCCGGTTATCAACAGGTCCAGTTTAACACCGGCCCCGGCGCGAGGAGCGGCCGGCGCAGTGCAACCGGCGCCCCCGGGGGGCGGGCTCAGTATACTTCCACCCGGGATAATAAAGTTGAAATTACCCGCCGGATTCCGTTTAAACTGGCTGCCCTGGGCGGGAAGTTAAAAATCAAAACTCCTGCGGGGAAGAAGGTCAAACTTAAAATAGAGCCCGGAACCCAGCCGGGAACTAAGATGAAGATCCCTAAAAAAGGAGGAGGCGGCCGGGATTTAATAGTGGAAATTGATGTGAAAATACCAAAAAATCTATCGGCCGCACAAAAAAAAGCTATCCGCAAGAATTTCTGATATAATTGCATTTAAAAGCAAGGGGGCGATATGGTTGTCAGGATCAGTTGAGCTTACCATTGAATCAAATCAGCATTCGGAAGCAATTGATATAACTTCCCGGGTAGAAAATGCAGTACAAGAACTTAACCCAGACCGGGGCGTCAACGTCTGGGTGCCCCATACTACAGCGGGTATTACAGTAAATGAGTCGGCCGACCCGGCGGTGATGACGGACCTGATAGATCAGCTGGAAGAGTTTGTCCCCTGGAATAATAACTATAAACACCGGGAAGGCAATTCAGCTGCTCATGTGAAATCGGTGTTGCTGGACTGTCACCAGTGGCTGCCGGTAAATAATGGACAGTTGCAGCTGGGCCGGTGGCAGGGGATATTTTTCATGGAATGGGACGGACCACGGGCCAGAAAAACAATTGTTTACGAGGATTAAACTGTGAAAATATATTTTCAGCTTTAAAAGATTAAAAAGTTTTTAATTTTAAATTAGCAACAAAATTTTAAGGAGTGTGAGATGAAATATGAGTAGACAAGATTCGCCCAATCATCGTCATGAAAAATCAGGCAAGCGGGATACGGAT
>JBNJDC010000051.1:0-8095 GCA_051744565.1 bacterium | reverse complement strand
TATTCCAAAGCCCATGAGGGGCTTGAATTGGAATATACATTCCTCACAGCAGCCTGGAGGGCTGCGAGAATGAGCCAGAGAATTATGTTATCTCCTGATTAAGCATAATAATCGCTCAATTTAGGTTATATTTTTTAATTCCGGTATGAACTAGATTTAATTAAAAATTAGCCACTAAATATTTATCCCCCCCTTATAGTCTGGACACCATTTGTCCGTTTCTAATTACCTGTTTTGGTTTTAAACTTTACATAAGTTGATTGATGAATTGATGAATTTAAAAGGTGAATAATTTTTATATATTTCCTGGCGCCCATTTTGTCTGCCAGGGGGTGGTGAATAAACAGTAGAATAGATCAATTTGAGTATATTATATATTTATCAGCTTGTTTTCCTGGCCCATTTCCGGTCACCGTTAGCTCCGCTAACCCGGTGGCCGGAAATGGGAGGAAAAATTTTAAAAAAGGAGGTGAGTCAAATGAAAGCTGTCACAGTGTTTTTACTTTCCCTTGCCCTTGTGTTTTCGGTTAATCTTGCCGGTTGTTCGGGCGAAGAAGAACCTATGGACTCCGGTGGTGAAATTGGAGTGGAAGAGAATATGGAGTCTGAAGAAACAGAAGCACCCGAGGGTTGGGAAAATGATAACAGTGGAGAAGAGATTGAGGAAGAAACTGAGGAAGAAACCGGGGATATGGATGATCCCGAAGATTTTGAAGGTGAGTTTTAACAGGTAGAAATGTACCGTCCAGGCTTTTTATATGGGCCTGGACGGATTTAATATTTTCCAATAGTAGTCACAGTTGCAGCTGTGTTATATATCGTTTTTTATAGCTGACAAGGGAGGATTTTTTGATGTTTTCAAAAAAAAGTTTCAGCATTGCCATAGTTTTGCTCGGTGTCTCAATTTTTCTATTTTACCTCTCTCCAGGGGTTAATGCATTTGATGAATATAATGTTGAGGAAGGAGATACTCCGGCCGAGGAACCGGCAAGTTCACCGGAAGGTGAAGAACTTGAATTTGACAGTGAGTCCTCCGGGGAAGAGGAATTAGACCAGGAGGAGCCGGAGGAGATTTCTCCGGATCAAAGAGAGCAGGCTAATCCCTGGCGTAATGAACAGGACTCAGATGAAGAAGGTTTGACTGCGCGCCAGGTTGCAGAAAAAACATGTGAGGAATTACCCCCCCCCGGGGAAGTAGAAGATTCGATGAAGCCGCTGATGAGAGTTCAGGTGACAAACATGGCTTTCAATATAGAAAATGAATTTTTTGAGTTCCCGGCCGCATGTGATGAGATAATACAAAAATGGGTTAAAAATTAGCTTATCCTTCTCCTTTCTCAACCTCGTCCCTGCCCGCCCGGTTTTATCCAATGCCGGGCGGGTTTCTTTTTTTATATACTGCAGGCCGGTAAAATATAAATGAGCCAAAAAATATTTAGCAAAAGCGAGGGAGAAAATTGGCAGATTCCAGCAAAAAAAATGTACTTATGATTGAAGATAATTTAGCTGATATTGAAACTTTCAAGCGAGGTATTTCTCCCCTTGATATTTCAATCGATTTTAAAATTAAACGAGACGGAAAAAGCGCGCGTGATCTTTTGGAAAAATTGGATAATGATGATGTTTGTGGGTTTGATTTGGTTTTACTTGATTTGAATTTACCGGGGATTGACGGTCGAACTCTTCTCAAACGATATTTTAAAAGGTCTATGTTGGGCCCTGTGCCGCTGGTGGTAATATCAACTTCAGCAGATGAGAAGGATATTGAATTTGCATATAAAAACGGAGCAAATGCCTATGTTGTAAAACCGGGGGATGGGATTAAATTTCTGAAATATATTAAATCGATTATTAATTTTTGGTTAGATTAGATTTGTAATGCTTTGTATTTAAATCCTGAAGGGGATTGTATTAATGGAAAAAGATAGGCGTAATTTTTTTGAGTGGCTAAAAATTTATTCTTTACCGGTGGCTGCAGTTGTGCTTGGGCTTTTGATTGCCGGGGGTTTGTACTGGCAATTGCGCACTTTGGATCGACAGCGTATTGAAAAACAATTTACAGAATTTTCCCGTCAGCAATCTCAACATCTGCAGTGGAACTTGATTAATTTTGTTAACGCTCTTCATACAGCTGGAGATTTGTTTGCCACAATTGAAGATGTGAGCAAAAAAGAGTTCCGGGACCTGGCTTATATTGTGGGCAATCGTTACCCGGGGATTTTAGCCCTCGAGTGGTTGCCAAAAGTTGAGGCAAACAAGCGGGAACAATTTGTTCAACAAATGAAGAAGGAGCATGGAGAATTTTCCATAACTGAAATTCAGGAGGATGAGTTGCAAGCGGCTGCAAAACGTGAACGATATTATCCGGTAACTTACGTGGAACCAATGGAGGCGGATTATAACCGGCGTTTCCTGGGGTTTGACCATTTTTCAGAAGCTTTACGCAGAGATCCTCTTGAGGAGGCTTTATACCGGGGAAGCTTGACGATGACAACTACGGAAGTTTTTGAACGGACAGGTGCTGGTGAACGTAAGATCCGGAATCAGAAAAATAATCTGGGCGTTGTCCTTTATAAGCCGGTTTATGACTCTTTAAATCCGCCGGAAGATGATAACGATGAAACTGATATGGCCCGCGGGGTTATTTCACTTCTTTTTAAAATACAGTCAGCAATGCGACCGGTTTTTATTGAGAGTGATTTGCTGCTGAACGTTGCTGTTTATGAACATCCTGTTGGAACTAATCAGCCGCAAAGTCGCCCCATTTATACCAGTGTTCCCCTGAAAAAATTGCCGGATATGCAAAAACTCAACAATAATCTTAATTTTCAGGAACAGTTTCCGATAGCTAATAGAACCTGGTCGCTGGTATTGTGGCCAACGGAGGAATATATAAAAAACAGGGAAAGCTGGGCCCCTTTTCTGGCGCTTATTCTGGGATTTATAATGACAGGGATATTAACTCGGGGGGCTTTCTGGCTTTCCAATGAATTTTTAGGGCGACGCAAACAGTTTCACAGTGTTATTAATTCGGCGGAAGACGCGATTACCTGTATTGATAATTCAGGTAAAGTACTTCTCTGGAATAAAGCGGCGGAAAATATTTTTGGTTACCCGGCATCCGAAATGAAAGGGAAAAATTTAAAAATTATTTTCCATGGTGAATCGCGTGAACTATTTGAAAATGAACTGGCTAAATTTGACCGCCGCGAAAAATCGGATCTGCACGAAGAAACAGTAGAATTGACTGCTACGGACCGGAAAGAAAATATATTTCCGGTGGAAATTACTCTTTCGGAGTGGAAACAACAAAATAGGATCTATCATACCGTTATTATAAGGGATATAAGTGAAAGAGTTGAGCGCAAGAAAAGACTGGAAAAATTAAACAGGAAACTGGAGGAAAAGGTTAAACAACGGACTGAGGAACTGGAACAGTTTGTCTATGCCGCTTCTCATGATTTGCGTGAACCGGCCCGGGTAATTCAAACTTATGCTGAATTTCTTCATGAAGACCTTGAGAACAACTCGGAGGACAAAGTTAAGGAAGACCTGAATTTTATCCGAGATTCTGCTGTCCAGATGAATAATTTGATTGAAGCATTGAGAAAATTATCCCGGGTGGGTAGAAATGAAATAGAATTGGATACAGTGGATTTAAATAATTGTGTGGAGGATGCGATTCAGCGCCAGGGCAGTTTGCCGGAAAAACGAGGAGTGGAAATTGTATTTGGTGATTTGCCTGAAATTGAAGCGGATAAGGTGCTTATAACCGACCTCTACCATAATTTATTAAATAATGCTTTGAAGCATGGGGGGGAGCAGTTGAGTAAAATTGAATTTACTGTTGAAAAAAAGGAAGATAAATGGTTGCTTGGAGTTAAGGATGATGGCCAGGGAATAGATGCTGAATTTCATGAAGTTATTTTTGAACCGTTTAAACACCTTAATACCTCCGATGAAAACAAGGGGACCGGGATTGGTCTTTCAGTCTGTAAAAGAATTGTTGAAAGACATGGCGGTAATATTTGGGTTGAATCTGAATCCGGGGAAGGAACTCATATTCTATTTACGATATCCCGGCAATTTACTGACAAGAAATTATAAATACCTGTATATGTTCATTCCTTTGTCGAACTTTCCAGCGGTTTTATATTACTTTACTTGCCCTTACAAACGACAGTCAAAAAGCTTGAAAGTTATAAAGTTTACAGCTTTTATGATTGTCATGGTAAAACTTGAGCCTGTATACGAGGATGTAACTTGGTATAAATTTAGTTGTAATTGAGCTTTTGACTTTTAGCCTGTAGCTTTAGACTGTATTATTGACCCGGGGGTTGGAATGATCAATGGAAGGTTCTGATCCTCTTTTGATAATAACTGAAATATACTGTGATATATCGTATACTTACTAGTAGTTCATTTGAAACATTTTGTTCAGGGGGCAAGATATGTTAAAAATTAAAAATGAACGCGGTTCTTTTCTTGTTCTGGGGATTTTCTTTGTTGTAATTTTTATGATGGTCGGGGGATTGGCTGTTGATGTGAGCCGCTACCTGGTTTTAAATCAGAAACTGCAGCAGGTGGCCGACGGGGGGGCGCTGGCCGGCGCCCGGGCTTTGAACCAGTATACGGACGAGGATCCGGATCGATCCCGGGCGTATTCTGCTGTTTTGTCCTACCTTGAGGAGCATTTTGATGAAGATTATCTGGATCTTTACGAAATGCATTCTTCTGAAAATGTGGACGGTATTGAAGTAAAGGAAATTTCCGGGGGAGATGATGATATCGATCAATACCGGGTAGGAGTGGTGGTTTATGGATCCTTCCAGCCCTATTTTTTCCCCGATCGTTACCTTGATACGCAGTTGTTTGGCACCTACCAGGTAGCTGTGGCCGAAACTTATTTTGATCCCCGTCGGCGGGTGGAGATGGACCCCATGGATTGTGGGATGGTCGTGAACGGGGAGATGGAACTTGAAGGTAATAATTTTAATCAAAATATTGATGGGCAACCGGCTAATTTGTGCGCTAATGGGGATATTAATGCCGGTAATTCGGCGAATGGTGTCCTGGGTGACATATATACGGCCGGCAATGAATTTACACCACCGGGGGGAGGATATGGTGATGTGCGCACCGGAGAACCGGAGCGAGAGCCACCGGAATTCATTTATGATGAGCCGGATCATCCCGGCTATGATGTGGTAATCAACGATACTAATTTTTCGAGCTGGGATACCTGTAAAAAAGAAGATTCGGCCCGTGAATTAACAACGAGGGATGGTGATCAGCTTGGGGTCTGTGTAATCCGGGACGATGGCCAGGAATATGAATTTGAAGATTCGCTTGATTTCAGTGAAGAAGATTTGGATAACGGGGATTCAATCGGTATTTATGTTGAGGGTAGTTTAAATTTATCCCAGAATAATACCGTTCACGGGGGGATATATGCAACGGTAGATATAAACGTTGAAGGAAATAATAATGAATTTATCGGGAATTCCGAAAAATTGGGCGGATTATCGCTCTGGGCGGAAAATGATGTAGAAGTAAAAATGAATAATGTCAAAATTGAAGGTATAACCGGGGCCGGAGATGATTACGAGTTTACAGGTCCGCCCTGGGGCGGAGGGAATGTCTCCGGCTTTCGGGGCGTTTTAATAAGTGGGGACGGTTTTTATTCTGGTGATAATTCGGTTAATACACGTTTTCAATATGATCCGGAACTTGTCGACTATGAAGCGCTGGATATGAAAGACTGGGAGGAAGCGGTTCATAAAAAAATAGAACAGCCGGCATATACCCAGATTTCGGCTCGCCTTGTCAATTAGCGCAATAATTTTTTAGCGGAAGGGAAGCTATTTTTATGATTAAAATAAACGGCTTTAACAATGAAAAAGGATCATTCCTGGTGATGGGAATATTTTTCCTGGTAATATTTATGATGGTCGCGGGACTGGCTGTTGATATTAGCCGTTATCTTGTAAAACGGCAAAAACTTCGCCGTGTTGCTGACGGGGCGGCGCTGGCGGGGGCCGGAGCACTAAAGCAATATACGGATGATTCTCCGGCGATCGAGCCGGCCTATGAATCTGTTCTTGACTACCTGGAAGCTCATTTCGGCACAGAATACCTGGAGTTATATGAAAAACATTCTGATACTGACGTGGTCGGGATTACAGTCCAAAAATACGGGGATGGGTCCACCGATAAACCTCAATATCGGGTGGGGGTTGTAGTATATGGTGGGTTTGCTCCCTATTTTTTCCCCGATCGCTTCCTTGGGGAGGATTTTTTTGCTTTTTACGAACTGGCGGTGGCCGAGACTTATTACGAACCACGCACCCGGGTGGAGTATAAACCGATAAACTGCGGGATGGTTGCCAACGGTTCTATAGAGCTTACCGGAAATAATTTCAACACGGATATTGACGGTGAACCGGCCACAATCTGTACAAACGCTGATATAGATGCCAGCCGTTCCAGCGAGGGGGTCCTGGGGGATATTTACACGGCCGGTGATTTTCAACCTCCCGGCGGCAGCCATGGTGAAGTTCATACCGATGAGCCGGTCCGGGAAAAACCGGATTTTGAATACGATTATCCCGAACATCCCGGGTATGATGTGGTTATCAACGATACTAATTTTTACAACTGGCCAACATGTGACGGAGATAATTCAGTCCGTCGGTTAACCACCAAAGACGGCCAGCAGCTTGATTCCTGTGTTACCCGGGCCGCCGCGGAAGATTACGTGTTTGATTCGCCGGTAGACTTGAGTAAGTCAAGTTTAAGTACCGGCGATTCTATTGGGATCTATAGCGAAGGTTCCCTGACTTTTACCGCCAATGATAATTATGTCTCCGGCGGTATCTATTCCACGGGGAACATCACGGTGGAGAAAAATACCAATGAATTTCTTGGTAATCCGGACAAGCTGGGGGGGCTGGCCCTGTGGGCGGAGGGAGATGCAGACGTTCAGATGAATAATGTGCGCCTGCGAGGTATCGTGGGGGCGGAAGGTGATTATGATTTCACCGGCCCACCCGGTGGTGGGGATATTTCCGGTTTCCGGGGGATGCTGGTTTCCGGCGGTGGATTTTCTTCCGCTGATAATTCGGAGTATACCCGTTTTCAATACGACTCGGAATATATTGATTACGATGCTCTGGACATGAACGACTGGACGGAGGCGGTTCACCGGGAAGTGGATGAGCCCTATTACTCTCAGATTTCAACCCGTCTTGTCTATTAGTTGCCGCTTTTAAAATGAAATTTGTTGACTTTTTCGGGATGATTTAAGACTATTTTAGGCAGTCAGTCAGGGATTAATTTACCACGGTGAAAGTGGTTTGAATTAATTATTTATTTATTTTCTACAAAATACCGAAAATAAATATAGCCACCGGGAATCGTATACAGGGAAGTGTTAAAGATTAAAAAAAGAAATAATAGAATTGTTTTTGTCATTACTGCGCTGGTCATTATTTTTGGTTCGGTTTATAACCTTTCGGGAGTCGAAAGCAAAGACGATTCCGTTAAAAACAAACTCCAGAAAAAAAATATAGTTTCGGCGACTGCCCTGGAATATCTATCCCGGAAAGTTGAAAAAATGGGCCCCATGAACAGTTTTCAAATTTCCTACCGGGGGGAAAAAATTGTAGAGGATTACTACAGGGGGATAAACAAGCAGACGCCGGTAAATGTAAAGTCAGTTTCTAAAAGTGTCCTTTCGGCACTCGTGGGGATTGCCCTGGACGAGGGAGTTATTAAGGATCTTGACCGGCCGGCTGCGGATTATCTTCCCGGGCTGTTTAAATCGGTGGATAACAAGCAAAAGAAAAATATCACCCTGCGTCACCTTCTGCTGATGAGTTCCGGCTTGCGCTCGACAAGTGAAGGCCGGTATGGCTGGTGGGTAACTACTGACAACTGGCGGCGGTCTGCTCTGGCCCAGCCGCTGGTGGATAAGCCCGGCTCCAGCATGTCCTACAGCACGGGTGATTCCCATCTGCTGGCCTCGGTTCTGGATAGCGCTCTGGGCAGTGAAGATCTGTTTCAGGACAGCGATCAACCCTATAAAGGATAGCCC
>JBNJDC010000050.1:0-8141 GCA_051744565.1 bacterium | reverse complement strand
GGGAGGTAGTTTGTTATGTCAGCTGCAGAGTCGAAAGAGGATCAATATTTGTTTTTCTTTGGTGGTGGGGACGCCGAGGGTAGCGCCGAGCTTGCCCATCTGCTTGGGGGAAAAGGATCAAACTTAAATGAAATGAGTAGAATAGGCGTTGAAGTACCGCCGGGTTTTACAATTTCTACGGAGGTTTGCCGGCAGTATTATGATAACGACCGACAATATCCGGAAGGTCTGCGCGAAGAGGTGGACGAATATTTAGGTCGGGTTGAAGAGCTGATGGACAAGGATTTTGGTGATTCGGAGGATCCGCTCCTGTTCAGTGTTCGTTCCGGTGCTCCGGTCAGCATGCCCGGGATGATGGACACGGTGCTTAACCTGGGACTGAACGATGAGACCGTGAAGGGGCTTGAAAAACAATCAAATGACGCCCGGTTTGCTTACGATTCTTATCGCCGGTTTGTTCAGATGTATGGCAATGTTGTAAAAGGAATTGAAAACGATGTTTTCGAAGAACTTATTGAAGAGAAAAAAGAGGAAACAGGTGCCGAGAGTGATACCGATCTTACTGCTGAGGATTGGGAAGATCTGGTCGGTCAATTTAAAAAGGTTTTCAAAGAGAAAACCGGTGAAGATTTCCCCGAGGATCCGATAGATCAGCTCTGGGGCGGAATTACCGCTGTATTTGAGTCCTGGAACAATGAACGGGCGATTAAATGGCGGGAAATCAACGACCTGCCCCATGACGTGGGAACGGCTGTAAATGTGCAAACAATGGTTTACGGTAACATGGGCGCCGATTGTGCCACGGGCGTTGCCTTTACCCGCGATCCGGCCACCGGTGAAAAGGAAGCTGTTGGTGAATATCTGCCCAATGCCCAGGGAGAGGACGTTGTTTCCGGTGTTCGCACCCCGCGTCCGATCAACGAATACGAGCGAGAAAATTCCGGCAAGACCGATATGCCTACGCTGGAAGAAGAGATGCCGGAGGCCTATGACGAGTTGACTGAAGTTTTTGATAAGCTGGAAGAACATTACCAGGAGATGCAGGATATTGAGTTTACCGTCCAGAACGATGATCTTTACATCCTCCAGACCCGGACGGGTAAGCGGACGGCGGCGGCAATGGTAAAAATTGCCCACGATTTTGCCGAGGAAGGAATTATATCCCGGAAGAAAGCCCTCGACAGGGTTGAAGCCGACCGTCTCGATCAGCTTTTGCATCCGATGATTTCTGGAGAAGCTAAAGAGAATAATGATGCTATTGCTGTCGGCCTGGGTGCCAGCCCGGGAGCGGCCTGCGGCCAGATAGTATTTGAAGCCGACCTCGCCGAAGATTGGGTTGAAAACGGTAAAGATGTTATTTTGGTTCGCCACGAAACTTCGCCCGATGATATTGGCGGAATGAATGTTGCAGAGGGGATCTTGACTTCTCGCGGTGGTGGAACTTCTCACGCCGCGGTTGTTGCCCGGGGCATGGGTAAGCCCTGTGTTGCCGGCTGTGGCGCCCTGGAAATTGACTATGACAACAAACAGTTTATCGTCGGTGGTGAAACCTACGAAGAGGGTGACTGGCTTACTCTCGACGGAGCCACCGGTGAAGTGTTTTCCGGTCAGCTTGAGATGGAAGAAGCAAAAATGACCGGAGAATTTGAAACGGTAATGGGCTGGGCCGATAAATTCCGTGAGCTTGGCGTGCGCACTAACGCCGATACTCCGGAAGATGCTCAGTTTGCCCGCGATTTTGGCGCGGAAGGAATTGGCCTCTGTCGAACCGAGCACATGTTTTTCGACGAGGATCGAATTAACCATGTCCGGGAAATGATTCTATCTGCTCCCGATGTTCAGCAGTTGCGCCTGGAAAAGGAACGACTGGTCGACGAGCTGGAAACTGCCAAGGAGAGCCAGGAAGAAGAAATCAAGCAGGAACTGGCCGAAGTTGAGTCAGAATTGGAAGATGTCCTGCCACCTTATGAACAGGCTCTTGAACAGCTTCAGCCGATGCAGAAGGAAGATTTTGTCGGTATATTTGAAGCAATGGAAGGACTTCCGGTTACCGTCAGGTTGCTTGATCCGCCGTTGCACGAATTTTTACCGCACGGCGACGCTGAGAAGGAAAGACTGGCGGAAAGCCTGGATATTTCCGTTGAGGAAATAGACCAGTTAATCAGTAACCTTACCGAAGCCAACCCCATGCTCGGTCACCGGGGTTGCCGGATGGGTATTTCTTATCCCGAGGTTTATGAGATGCAGACCCGCGCGATCATGGAGGCTGCTGTTGATGTCTCTTCTTCCGGAGCGGAAGTTCAGCCGGAAATTATGATTCCGCTGGTTGGTGCTCCGAAAGAACTTTCTATCCTGCGCGAACGTGTCGATGAAGTTTGCCAGGAGGTGCTGCGTGATTCGTCGGTAACTATCGATTACAAGATCGGGACGATGATTGAGCTGCCGCGTGCGGCTCTGCTTGCCGATCAGATTGCCGAGGACGCGGAGTTTTTCTCCTTTGGCACCAACGACCTCACTCAGACTACTTACGGACTGAGCCGCGATGATTCGGCAATGTTCATGGAGCATTATCAACACGAGGGTATTTTTGATAATGATCCGTTTGCCGTCCTCGACCAGGATGGAGTCGGTGAGTTAATTGAAACTGCAGTTGAACGCGGCCGGAGGACGCGTAGTGCGCTGAAGGTTGGTATCTGTGGCGAGCACGGAGGAGAACCTTCTTCCGTCAAATTCTGTCACGGTGCTGACCTGGATTACGTAAGTTGCAGTCCCTACCGGGTGCCGATTGCCCGACTGGCGGCTGCTCAGGCTGCGGTTGACGTGGAAGAAGATTTAACTTCTTACTGATTTACCCGTAGTCCCCCTCTTCCTCAGGCCCCTCCCGGTAAAAACCGGGAGGGGCCTTTTATTATTTTGAAGTTTAAAGTTAAAATTAAATTTGAGGTTATTCGGGTAAGTAAAATGATACTCGCTATTGCCGGGCTTGCCCCGACAATCCATTTTTTGTTTTTTACTTTTGAACTTGAAACTTGGGACTTTAAACTTAAGGCTGTTTACTCTCGTCCATGGAAATGAAAACAAGAGTAATTTTTCAGATTTCACCCCGACCGTAAGCAGTAATTTTTGACCTGTTTATGTAGTTTTATCTCCCGTGCTGGGGACAGCTGCGGGTTGGTTCTGTTCCGCTTACGAAAGGGATCTGGCGGGTATTGGAGCATTCATTGGTGGCAAGGTATCCAGAATCAGTGCAGATGTTTAAAAAATTAATACCCTCGGGGACCGAAAAAGTTTCGTATGAGTGATTGGCAAATATTTCTTGTCCGGCCTGGCGCCAGAATTCACCGGCGACAACGCCCCCGCTCATGTGTTGCCCGAGGCTTTGATTGCTGGAATCATAACCAAACCAGCTCCCGAAAACCAGGTCGGGAGTAAAGCCCATAAACCAGGCATCGCGGTAGCGGTTGGATGTGCCTGTTTTCCCGGCAAGCGGTATATCAAATTCTCTTCCCAGCCGCTGGCCTGTTCCTTCGTCAACCACTCCCTGGAGCAGGTGAGTCATTATATAGGCGATTTGCGGGTTGAGGACTTCCCGGTTGTGAGGAAAATTTCGCTCCAGGAGATTTCCTTCTCGATCTCTTACCTCGCGAATATATATCGGATCGTTGAGCATGCCCTGGTTGGCAAAAACTGTATATACATCCGAAAGTTCAACCACCGACAGTCCCCGGTTTAAACCGCCGAGAGCTATGGACATGTGGGAGCCAAGCGATTGATCAATTCCCAGTTTACGAGCCATTTCCAGTAGCTCTCGGGTCCCGACCTGTTCCAGCAAGTAGACAGTTGCTACGTTTAAACTGTCAAGAAGGGCTTCGCGAATAGTTACTTCTCCGTGAAAACGCTGGCTGTAATTTCTGGGGGTCCACTGGCCCTGGGGGGTGTTATAAATGAGCGGACGGTCCTGGAGTTTGGAGGTCGGGGTGTAACCGTTTTCCAGTGCCGCCGCATATAAAACCGGTTTAAACGCCGATCCGGGCTGTCTTTGCGCCTGAACAGCCCGATTGAGCTGATTTTTTCCGTCCCAGCGGTGCCCGCCAACAAGCGCCATAATTTGGCCATTTTTTGGATCTCTGATTACAGCAGAACCTTCAATAATTGAAGAATCGTTATTTTCCGAAAATTTAGTTGCGGTATCCGGTAGATTATCTTGTTCGATATTGAGTTCCAGCAGGTAATCATACATATAATCTTCCAGTATTTTTTGATAGTTCATATCGACGGTGGTATGGACTTGCAGCCCCCCGCGGTAAACCATTTCCGAACCATACCTGTCCAGGAGTTGTCGGCGGATATGTTCCACAAAATAGGGGGCTTTCTTAATGTTTTCCTCTTTGGTGTCTTCCTGGTCGTAGTGTGTTCTGTCAAACTCACTCCAGAATTCTTTATGAAGTTTTCGGGCTTTCTGTTGAGATATTATTCCTCTTTGGGCCATCATACTTAAAACAATCCGATGTCTTTGTCGGGCTCTGTCCGGATTTCTCAGGGGAGAATAACTGCTGGGAGCCCGGGGGAGGCCGACTAATAGTGCTGCTTCCGCGATATTTATATTTTTAGCTGACTTATCAAAATAAACGCGGGCAGCGGCTTCAACTCCATACGCTCCGGCACCAAAGTATATCTTGTTAAAATAGCGTTCAAGTATTTCCCGTTTGGTATAGGTCCTTTCAATTTGAACGGACATCAGGGCTTCTTTCAGTTTTCTCTTAAAAGTTTGCCGGGGGGTTAGAAAAAGAACTTTAGCCAGTTGCTGGGTGATAGTGCTTCCCCCCTCAACAATTCGGCCGGCCTTTATATTTTGCACAAATGCCCGGGCAATCCCCCAGAAATCAATGCCGTTGTGCTGGAAAAATCGGTTGTCTTCAACCGCTATTAAAGCTTTGATCAATTCCGGGGGTAATTCCGAGATTTTTACCAGCTGGCGTTGTTCCTTGTGAAAGGAAGCTATCTCTTCGCCACTCCGGGAATAAACTTTAGTTGGCAGGGTCCATTCCTCGGAGGTATAGTCCTCCAGGGGAGCCAGGGAAGGGAGGTCGTCCTGGAAGGCTAAAAGTAAACCGATTCCCGACCCCAGGAGGATGTTAAAACCAATAAAAAAAAGTAAAATACTCCAGAATAAAAAATTTTGCAGGGTATTTTTTTGTTTTAAATATTTATTTTTACCGGAATAATTCATATTTTTCCCCGCAAAAAAACTGTAAAAATTTCAGTTAAACCTTTATCATTTTACCATTATGGACGATAAATGTATACGATGCTCACTAAATTCTTAATTATTTGAGGTGTTCAGGGCAGTGGATAATAAGTTAATTGTTATTGGTTTGCTTGTGACTTCATTATTTTTGGGCGGTTGTTTGACCGGGTCGATCAAGGGCCAGGTAATTAACGGCCAGGACCGACCTGTTGAAGGCGCTATTGTTACCACGGATCCGCCCACTCATTCGGTGCGGACTACTGAAAGTGGTTATTCCCTGCAAGGAGTTCCCTGGGGGGAATATGTAGTGCAGGCACAAAAGCCCGGTCATAAAACCGGTAAAGAAAAAATCCTTGTTCGGGTCTGGACAACCACTAATGCGGACATTCAGATTTTACAGGATTAGTTTATTTTTTCTGCTCTGTGTTTTCACAGCATTTAATGCTGTGATATCACCACTTTATGGTGAGACCTATAGAGCTGAAATTGGTGACGAAATTAGTATTAGTCGGCCTCTTGCCAGTGCTTTCCAGAAGTGGGAGCTATATAATTTCGAAGAACAAAATTTTAAAATGACTGGTAAATCTACCGATTCACGCCGGACTGTATTTAAATTTCAGGCCGACAGAGCGGGGACGGAGACGTTTCAGGTCCGCCGCCTCCGCCGGACAGCTTTTTCTGGAGATTTTGAGAAGGTGGAAGATATTACCCTGGTTGCCGAGTTTCCCCGGGTGGAATCACGGAGTTCATCTTCTCAATCCAGTTCTCAATCCGAGCAGTCCGCCGGGGGGGATAATCGGCAGTCATCGGAAGTTCAATTTGAACGAAATATTGTAGAAGAAGTGGATGAATTACTGGAGCTGGAAAAATTTGAGTCCGCCCGGGAAATTATTAACAATCAACTGGATGAAGTCGAGGATAAACGAGCTCGCCGCCAGTGGATGAACAAGCTGGCACAAAGTTATTATCGGGCTGAAGAGTATGCAGAAGCGGTGGATGTATGGCGGGATATGATTGATCGTTTTTCTGAGATGTCGCCCGCCCGCTGGCTGTATGAAATTGCCCGGTCTCACAAAAAAAATAATGAAGAGGATTCGGCTGAACTTACTTTGCTGAAAATTCGCCATCGCTATCGAAATTCATCCCGGTGGCCCGAGGCTATGAAAATGCTGGCTGAAATAGCCAGTGAAAAAGAAAATTATGAACGGGCCGTTGAAATATTGGAACAGCTCAGAGCAATTTACGGAGATTCGATTACCGGGGAAGTATTACTGGATCTGGCCCGGCTGTACGATCGTTTTGAGGCAATTCGTGACTATGAGCAAGCTGTCCAATACTATCGAAGAGCTGCTGATAAACTGGAAAATACATCGCCGGAGTCTGCTAAACAGGCGAGAACCAGGGCAGATTATTTAGTTGATAATTATGTAAAATTTGGAGTCCAGTAATATAGAATTTACATTTAGTGTCAATTATACCGATAAAGTAAGAAGAACTATGATAAATATTCAAAAATTTTACGGGGTGTTTTTTAATGTTTAAAAGAGTAATTCCAATTTTTTTAGTTTTAGTATTAACTTTATCAGGCTGTGGTTTGCTGGGACCGGGAGCTGATGATCCCCGGCTGAATAAAGCATATGAACAGGCCCGGACGGCGCTTAAGGAAGCTGAGAGTGAAGGGGCAAAAGATTATGCTTCTGAGGATTTCAAAGAAGTGAAAGATGAACTGGAAAATATTCGCCAGAAACACCAGGAGTCACCTTCGCTGGAAATTGTAAGGCAATATCAACAGGTTCAAATTAAAGCTCACCGGGCCACGATTAAATCTCTCCGCCAGCAGGTGAAAGAAAGGGAAAACCGGGAGGAAGAACTGCTTTCCGAACTGGAAAAAAAAGAGGAGAGAATTAAGAAGCAGAAGGAAAAGGTATCCGGCCTGGAAAAAAATGTGGACAAGAAATCACGACAGCATGAACAGGCAAAAAATGAGTTAGAAAAATTGCAAGATTCTTATTCAAAACAGGAAGAAGAACTTAACCGGATTCGGGGGGAGAAACAAAAACTGGAGAAGGAAGTGGAACGCTACCGGGGGGTTGTTGATAACCTCCAGAAAGAGCTTGAGGAGGTTCAGCAGGAGATTAGCTCGCTCAAGTCCCGGTTGAACGAAAAGACTGAACAGCTTGAACAGCTCCAGCAGGAAAATGAAGCAATTGCGGCTGAGTTTGAAGAAAAAATGAAAGATGCCCGGGTGCGGATTGAAAAGCGGGGGGTTGTGGTTAATATGAAATCAAAAATTCTTTTTAATATGGCCGAGGCCCGGCTGAAAGAGGACGCGAAAGAGGTTCTTGAGCAGGCTGCGCTTGTTCTGAAAGATTATCCGGAACGTGAAATTCGCGTAGAAGGTCATACCTGTGATTTGCCCGTCCGGGAGGCGTTTGATTCCAACTGGGAGTTATCGTCCCAGCGGGCAATTGGAGTTTTAAAATATCTTGTTTACGGCCATGGTGTTGATGAGGAGCGGATCGCCGCTGTTTCTTTTGCTGATAACCGACCTCTCAAGCCCAATACTTCGGAAGAAAACCGGAAGATGAATCGCCGGGTGGAAATAAAACTGCTGCCGCCCGAACTTCCCGCTGAAACAAAAGAGCTCCTGGATTAATATTTTAGCTTCCTCCTTGTCACCTTTGACAGGGATTATATTTATAGTAAAATCTAATTTTCAAATTATAATAGGAAGTGAGCAGTGGTAAGTAATTTTAACGCGGGGTTAAAATATGGCAGGTAATTCTGATTCGGGCGGGAAGAAAGGGAAAAATAATCGACAATTTTCTATAGTGCCTGCAAAAATTTCGGGGGGGAGTTCTCCCCATGCCGCTCTCTGGGGAACATTCCGGGG
>JBNJDC010000049.1:0-8154 GCA_051744565.1 bacterium | reverse complement strand
GTGTCCTATTTCCCGGCGGCCCGGCCCCGTCATTCTCCGGACCTCGCCAACGCTGAACGGCGGGAAATTATAATGAAGCATAAATCGTTTTTCACTGTCCCGGAACAGGTCATCAATCCGCTGGGTTTCCCTTGGAGTACCCAGTGTAATACTGGCCAGACTCTGGGTTTCCCCCCTGGTAAACAGTCCGGAACCGTGCGGCCGGGGTAAAAAGTCAACCTCGGTTTCAATCGGTCGTATTTCATCCAGTGCACGGCCGTCAATTCGCTTTTGTTCTTTTAAGATACCTTCCCGGAATATTTCTTTCTCCAGTTCAGAAAAAGCTTCCTCCAGGGAACGCTCACGAAGAACAATTTCTTCGGAATCTTCAGATTCATCAAGATCCTCCAGGAATTCCTCTTCCAGTTCATCTTTAACCGCGGACTTGGCCTCTTTACGTTCCTGCTTGGTCGGAATGGCCATAGCCTCTTCCATCCGTTCGCGACCGGCCGCTTTGACTTCAGCCATAAAATCTTCGTCGTATTCAGGTGGAATAAATTCCGTCTGAGGTTTCTGACAACGATCAATCAATTCCTTCTGCAGATCAACTATTTCTCCAATTTCCTCGTGGGCAAGATCCATGGCGTCAAGAAGCAGATTTTCAGAAACTTCATCGGAACTTGCTTCAACCATGGTGATAGCGTCTTCAGTTCCAGCGACAACTAAATCCAAATCGCCCTCTTCCACTTCTGTCAGGGAAGGATTTACCAGCAGCTCATCATCAATGCAACCAATACGCACAGCACCCAGCGGGCCGTCAAAAGGTGTATCGGCAATCATCAAAGCCGCCGAAGCACCAACAATAGAAAGCACGTTGGGTATATTTTGCGATTCAGCACTGAAGACCGTGGAGACTATCTGGACTTCGTTTTGATATTCATCGGGAAACATCGGTCGAATAGTTCGATCCGTAAGTCTTGCCGAGACCGTCTCGTGATTGCTCGGTTTCCCTTCACGCTTGAAAAAACCACCCGGTATCTTACCGGAAGCGTAAGCCATTTCCTGATATTCAACCGTCAACGGAAAAAATGGTAAATCTTTCGGGTCAGAAATTCCGGCAGTGGACAGGAGCATGGTATCTCCGTAATGAATCTCCACCGCGCCCTGCGCCTGCCGGGCAAGCCGACCACTTTTTAAAGTTAATTCTCTGTTTCCAATACTTATTCCACCTGAAAATTCCATCTAACATCAAAACCTCCTAAAAATATCAATACCTTAACTATTTACAATCCAAGCTTTGAAACAACTTGTTTATACCTTTCTTCATCTTTATCAAGCAGATATTCAAGCAGAGAACGGCGTTTTTCAACCATCCGCTGCAGACCCTTGCGACTGCTATAATCCTGAGGATGATCCTTCATATGCTCGGTTAATTTCTTAATTCTGTCCGTGGTCAGAGCAATCTGAACTTCCGGCGAACCGTTGTCCTCCTCGTGCAGGCGAAAATCTTCAATAATTTCCTGGCGTTCTTCCACAGTTTGATTCATCAGTCACACCTCCTCTTGCAATAACAATTAAACGTCTAATTTATTTTTATGAATAATATCCGGTTTTTCCAGCCGGTTAAATTCCTCTTTAGCTTTCTCAACATCGCGGTTCATAACCCGCTTTAACTCCTCCAGCGAAGTAAATTTTTCTTCGGGTCGACAGTATTTCTCAAAATATATATGCCGGATATCACCGGGTTCCAGTTCCGGCGGAGTTCCCAGCGTGTGCACTTCAATAATTGGTTCATCCAGTTCTTCAACTGTTGGATGCACTCCAACGTTGGCCACCCCCGGCTGACGCAACTCACGACCCAGCCAGACAAGATAAACCCCGGACGGGGGGTGGATAGTTCGATTAAAACTGAAATTCATTGTCGGAAATCCCAGTTTTTTGCCCCGACCGTGTCCGGGTTGAAAAGTTTCCCGGGCAACATAAGGTCTTGCCAGGAGTTCATTCGCCCGCTGCATATCACCGGAACGAAGCAAACGCCTGATCCGGGAACTTCCCACCGGTTCATCGTACAATGTAACAGGTGGGACAATAATCACTTCGAGATTTTCCGACCGGTAGGCCTGTAGCAATTCCGTATCGCCACTGCGGCGACTGCCAAACTTAAAATCATAGCCTACACATAAAACACGTGCTTCCAATTTTCGAAGCAAAATATCTTCAACAAATTCTTCCGGGGGACGGTTCATAAACGTTTCATCAAACTCCAGCTCGTAAACCACGTCCACACTTAAGTCATTGATTATATTCAATTTATCATACCTCGTCAATAAACGACGACGTGAGGGCGGGATATTATTGAAGAATTCTTCCGGCGAAGGGTCAAAAGTAAAAACCGCAAGCGGTATATCCAGCTCCCCCGCGGCTTTTTTAGCCTCGCTGATTATCCGATAATGTCCGATATGAAGACCATCAAAAGTGCCAAGAACTAAAGACCGCGGTGAGGTATGATCGGGAAAATGATCATAAACTTTCATCGATTAAAAATCTTCAAGCGCCCTCTTCAGGACGGAAATAACTTTTTCTTCCACCTCGCCGAGGTTTCCTTCCAGGGTGGCTCCGGCGGCTCCCGAATGACCGCCTCCGCCAAACGAAGCAACCACCGGCAACAAATCAAAAGAATTTTTTGCTCGAAAACTTACTTTCACTTTATGCTCATCACGTTCACAGAACAAAACAGCAACTTCACAGTTTTTTGCCTGACGCAGGTGGTTTATAGCTCCCCGCAAATCTTCCTCACCCGCGCCGGTTTTTTCCAGCAAATCCCGGGTGATTTCCCCCCAGACAATACCATCCTTCTCCTTGACATCTGTTAAAACCGCACCCAGCAGGTGAAGAGAATTTAACAGTTCCCGCTCATAGATAAGGCTATAAACACGATAGGGCTCAAAATCACCTTTATTAATTAATTCCCCGGCAATCCTGTGGGTTTCAGCACCGGTATTGGCATGCTGAAAACACCCCGTATCTGTAAGCAGAGTAATATAAAGAGCCAGGGCAACTTCCGGAGTAATTTCCTCCCCGGCATAAGTATACAGGTGATAAATTAATTCCCCGACACTTGAAACATCACTGCTAACAAGATTAATATCCGCGGAAATATTATTTCCCGGGTGATGATCTATATTTATTAACAAATCACACTCAAGTAAATAATTTTGTAGATCCCCGAGCCGATCAAGATTACCACAATCCGTTATTATGCCCACATCCGCCTGATAACCCGGGGGGGTAGTGGCAAACCATTCAAAATTGGGTAAGAAATTAAACTTTTCAGCCGGGAGGTCAGGATTTACCAGGTGAAACTTTTTGTCCATCCGCCCGAGAAGAATCCCCAGGGAGATCTGCGTCCCCACACAATCGCCATCCGGGCGCTCATGACCGGAAATAACAAAAGAATCCTGATTTGAAAAAATTTCGAGTATTTCATCCAGTATCTTCTTCACGACGACGCTTCTCTCGCTCCTCCTCCAGTTCTTTCATAATATTGTTGACCCGCGCAGCTTCCTTTAACGAAGTATCCTCGCGAAAACGAAACTCAGGGATTACTTTTATCGATAGAGCCCGGGTAACCTTTGCTCGAATTTTTTTTTCTTTCCGGCGTAAAAATTTAATTGCCTGTTCGCGAACCTCTTTGTCTTTGCTGATATGACTGACATATACCGTTCCCATCTTAAAATCCGGGGTTAACTCCACCCGGGTAACGGAAAGAAGTTTCAGGGATTTATTTTTTAATTTATCCCGAATTATACTGCTGATTGTCTGCTTGAGCTGTTTTTCGAGCCGTCTCTTCCGTCGCTGGGACATCCTGACCACTTCTCTATCAAATTAATGTATTGTCATATTAATTTCCCGCAGTTGAACTCCGGGAGTTTTTTGCAATTCATTTTCTATTTTTGAACCGACGGATTCCAGCTGCCGTCGTTTTGAACTGACAGCTCCCACGGCCAGTCCAATCAAACGCTGGTGATCCTGGTGATCAACTTCTGCAACTGAAACATTAAATTTTTCCGCCAGCCGATCGCTAATACTGCGAACAAACTTTCGCTTGTCTTTAAGTGAGAAACTGCCGGGGCAATAAAGAAGAAATTCCACGCAAGCAACAAAAGTCGTCACGAGAGGGTGGGTGTCACCTCACGCTCCTCGTATATTTCCATTATGTCCCCTTCTTTAATATCATTGAAATCCTGGAGGCCAATTCCACATTCATATCCTTCCTGAACGTCGGAAACATCTTCCTTAAACCTTTTCAGGGATTCAAGCGGTCCGTCAAATACGACCACTCCCTGGCGAACCAGGCGACAATTTGCAGTTCGTTGGACCTCGCCTTCAGTTACATAACAGCCGGCTACCGTTCCCACACCGGAAATAGTAAATACTTCCCGCACCTCCACCTGGCCGATAACAACCTCTTCAAATTCCTTATCCAGCATACCGGTAAGGGCAGCTTTTACGTCCTCAATAGCCTCATAAATAACTGAATAAGTTTCAATCTCCACGCCTTTCTCCTGGGCCAGGCTGCGCGCCCGGCTGTCCGGGCGGACTCTGAATCCAATAATTATCCCATCCGAAGCATCGGCAAGCATTACGTCGGATTCGTTGATTCCACCGACCCCCGCATGAATAACCTGTGCTTCAACGTCTTCGCCACTCAACGATTCAAATGAATCACGAAGCACCTCCACCGAACCCTCGGCGTCGGCTTTTACAACAATATTCAAACTTTTAACTTTTCCTTCATCAATAAATTGCTGCAGCTGATCCATGGTAACTTTACCGCGATCATCCTGGAGTTGCGATTCCCGCAGTTCTTCCTGCCTCTTCTCAGCTATTTCCCGGGCTTCCGCTTCTGTCTCTTTTCCTTCAAAAAAGTCACCGGGCGCAGGTAATTTATTAAATCCCAAAACTTCCACGGGAGTCCCCGGCTCAACCTCCTGGACCCTGTCCCCGCGACTGTCAATCATTGCCCGCACATTTCCACTGGTTGCTCCGGCAACAAAAGGATCACCGCGCTGCAGCGTCCCCTGTTGAACAAGTACGGTTGCCGTCGCCCCCATTCCTTCTTTCATCTCCGACTCAATAATTGTGCCCTTCACAGGTTGTTCGGGACTGGTTTTCAGTTCCATCATTTCGGACTGCAGGTCAACCATCTCCAGAAGTTCTTCAATTCCCTCTCCCTGGAGCGCCGAAACTTCCACGCATATAGTATCTCCGCCCCATTCCTCGGGGATCAGATCATGTTCGGTAAGCTGCTGTTTTACCCGCTGGGCATCCGCCGCGGGCAGGTCCATCTTATTAATGGCAACCACGATAGGAACTTCGGCATCCCGCGCATGATTTATAGACTCCACCGTCCGGGGCATAACTCCGTCGTCGGCAGCAACAACCAGGATAACCAGGTCAGTAACCTGGGCTCCGCGGGCTCTCATTGCAGTAAACGCTTCATGACCCGGCGTATCAATAAAAACCAGGTCTTCCTGACCGGTATTAACCCGGTAAGCTCCAATATGCTGGGTTATCCCCCCGGATTCGCCGGAAACTACGTCCGTTTCCCGGATGGTATCCAGCAGTTGAGTTTTACCGTGATCAACATGTCCCATAACAGTTATTACCGGCGGGCGGGACTGGAGCTCTTCTTCCGGCACATCAAGGTCAAGTTCCAGCTCCCGGCGCCAGCTCAGTTCTTCCTCTTCCGCCTCTTCAAATTCTACTTCGTGATCATATTGGAGGGCAAGCAGCTCAATAGCTTCTTCATCCAACCTCTGGTTGATGGTCGCCATAATTCCCTCGTCCATTAACGTCTTAATTGCCTCATTGGCCGGTATGTCCAGCTTATCAGCCAGCTCCTCGGTGGTTATCTCCCCTTTTATCGTTATTAACCCCTCAGTTTCTGGCGTCTCGGTAGTTTCTGTTTCTTCTTCCGGTTCAGCGGTTTCTGCTTCCGGTGATTTTTTCTCATCCATTTGCTCTTTTTTCGGCGTTTCTGCAGCTTCTTCCTCAGAGTCCTCCTCCAGGTATTCCCTGACCATTGCAACTACGTCTTCATCGATTCCAGACATATGATTTTTAATTTCCAGATCAAATTCATCCTGTAGAAGGGCTATTAATTTACTGCTATCCAGCCCCAGTTCCTTGGCCAGTTCATAAACTCTCATAAATACATCGCTCCTGTTTTATTAACAATTTACGGTTTATTAGTCCTCTTTGAACGGTGTTTGTGTTAGTTTTTGTTCCTGTTGTTCCTCTTCTTCTATTTCCACTGTTTTAGCGGGTCCAAATACCGATTCTTTTATTTCCTCCGCTGTTTCCTCGCGGGAGGGTTCGCCTTCTTCTCCTTCGGCAACGGCCGACTTGACCAGCTGAGCAACCTGGGTGTGGATAGACTCTGCTTTAGCCTCACCAATACCATCGACTTCTTTCAATCCTTCCGGCCCAGCTTCCACTATTGCCGTGGTCGAATCCAAACCGGCCTCTTTCAATTTATCAGCCATCGCCGGTCCAACACCGTCAAGATCCGTCAAAAAGTCCGATTCTTTGCCGGAATCTTTAAATATGGAAGCAGCAACTTCCAGTGCCTCTTCGCTGCGCAGGGAAGCAAATTCTTTTTCACTGTATATATCAATTGACCAGCCGCACAACTTGGCGGTCAACCGGGCGTTCTGCCCCCCCTTACCAATAGCCAGGGAAAGCTGATCCTCGGGGACAACCACCTGAGCCAGTTGTTCATCCTCTACTAATTTAACCCGGGTGATTTCCGCCGGACTCAAAGAATTTTTTATGAATTTCTTCTCGTCTTTTTCGTGGGGAATGATATCAATTTTTTCGCCATTTACCTCATCAACTATCGACTGAATACGAGAGCCCTGGGGACCCACGCAGGTGCCAATTGGATCCAGAGTCGGGTCGTTGGTTTTAACAGCAACTTTCGAACGCGACCCCGCTTCCCGGGCCACATTAACAATATCAATAAGCCCGTCGTGCACCTCGGGAATATGAAGCTTAAACAACCGGCTGATCAGTGCCGGATGAGTCCGGGAAACGACCACAAGCAGGCCGTCCTCCTGGAGACTAACTTTCACAACTAAAAATTTCATCCGGTTCCCGGGCGAATAATCATCTGATTTAATCTGTTCCCGGTAAGGGAGGATTGCTTCAACCTGTTCTTCCAGCTGAATATAAACAGCTTTCTCCTTCACCTGCTGAACCACGCCGTTGACAAGCTCCAGCAGTTTTTCCTCGTATTTATTGTAGTATTTTTCTTCTTCCGCATGCTGTATTTTTTGCTGAAGAACACTTTTAATCATCTGCATCGAACTGCGCGACAGGGCATCAGTATCAAGGGGAATATAAACCCGTTCGCCGTAACTTACATCCTCATTATATTTTTCAGCTTCCTCGAGCTTCACCTGGCAGGAAGGATTAAAAGGGCTGCGAACCACTTCCTTTTCCCCCAGCACATCCAGTTCGAACTCACTGAGATCCATATCAACTTCCAGGTCATACTCCTCGGGGATATTATAATCCTGTCGAAAAGCTTTCTCCAGGGCTGTATTTAAGGCATTAACTATAACTTCTTCACTTATATTCTTTTCCTGTTGAATTTCCCGGATCGCCTCCAGGAATGATTTATCCATCGTTTGAAGATCCTCCCGAATTTAAAGCTTCATCAGCATCAAAAAATAATCTCACGCTTGCAATTAAATCAAGTGGTATTTCAATTTTTTCTTCCGCTTTTAAAATGAGACAATAACAAGGGTCTTAAATTCCAGGAGGTTTTTGACGCTTTGCTTGAGTTCTGAAACGCTCATTCCCTTCAAAATTACATCATCGGCGGCGTGAGCCGTGGGCGCCTTTTTGAAGGAGGGATCGGCCGTACACAGGATCACCGGCAATTCAGGATAGGTGTTTCGAATATCCTGAAGCAATCGCAGGCCGTTATGGCCGTACAGGCCGGCTTCCATGACCATCAGGCTGGGCTGATGTTTTCATCCGTAAAAAGTTTTTTTATTAAGGTCTGATGGAACTCGTCCCGATTAATCGGGGCTCGTTTCATATGTTGTTATTTTCAATACTCCGTTAAACTTTTGCAATTATATGTCATTCAGTTGTTTAACATTG